>NZ_JBHVHF010000142.1:0-19694 GCF_042800315.1 Streptomyces sp. NPDC057638 | reverse complement strand
GGATTTCTCCCGACCGGCCCGCGGCTGAGGGTAACGACTGTCGGCGGGGTGCTCAGTGCACCGCCACCGCGCGCAGCCGGACATCGGCGCGGCGCTCGGCCGCGGCGTCCGAATCCGCCTTGGCACGCTCCAGCGCGCGCTCGGCACGCTGGGCGTCGATCTCGTCCGCCAGCTCGGCGACCTCCGCCAGCAGCGACAGCTTGTTGTCGGCGAAGGAGATGAAACCGCCGTGCACGGCGGCGACGACCGTCCCCGCACCCTCGGGGGTGGTGGTACGGATCGTCACCGGGCCCGACTCCAGCACACCCAGAAGCGGCTGGTGACCGGGCATGACGCCGATGTCGCCGGACGTGGTGCGCGCGACGACCAGGGTGGCCTCGCCGGACCAGACCTGACGGTCGGCGGCGACCAGCTCGACATGCAGCTCAGCAGCCAAGGGTGGCTCCTCGGGTCACCACCCGGCGTATCCGCCGGGTGTTGGGTCAAAGTCTAATGGGGCGGTGGGCGCCAAGGCGCCCAGGCCCCGCTCCGGCCTGTCATGGCCGGGATCCGGGGGCGGGCGAGCCCCCGGGGTCACGCGATGGGCGTACGAAGGGGGCGGGACGGACCCCGCCCCCTTCGCCCGGAGTCAGCGGACTCAGGAAACGCCCAGCTCCTTGGCGTTCTTCTTGAGGTCCTCAAGACCACCACACATGAAGAAGGCCTGCTCGGGGAAGTGGTCGTACGCGCCGTCGCAGATCGCGTTGAACGCGGTGATCGACTCGTCGAGCGGGACGTCCGAACCGTCCACACCGGTGAACTGCTTCGCCGCGTGGGTGTTCTGGGACAGGAAGCGCTCGACCCGGCGGGCACGGTGGACGACGAGCTTGTCCTCTTCGCCGAGCTCGTCGATACCGAGGATCGCGATGATGTCCTGGAGGTCCTTGTACTTCTGGAGGATCCCCTTGACGCGCATCGCGGCCTGGTAGTGGTCGTTCGCGATGTACCGCGGGTCCAGGATCCGGGACGTGGAGTCCAGCGGGTCCACGGCCGGGTAGATGCCCTTCTCCGAGATCGGACGGGAGAGCACCGTCGTCGCGTCAAGGTGGGCGAAGGTGGTGGCCGGAGCCGGGTCGGTCAGGTCGTCCGCGGGGACGTAGATCGCCTGCATCGAGGTGATCGAGTGACCACGGGTCGAGGTGATGCGCTCCTGGAGCAGACCCATCTCGTCCGCCAGGTTCGGCTGGTAACCCACCGCGGACGGCATACGGCCGAGCAGGGTGGACACCTCGGAACCGGCCTGGGTGAACCGGAAGATGTTGTCGATGAAGAAGAGCACGTCCTGCTTCTGCACATCGCGGAAGTACTCCGCCATGGTCAGACCCGCCAGGGCGACGCGCAGACGGGTGCCCGGGGGCTCGTCCATCTGGCCGAAGACCAGCGCGGTCTTCTCCAGAACGCCGGACTCCTCCATCTCGTCGATGAGGTCGTTGCCCTCACGCGTACGCTCACCGACACCCGCGAAGACGGAGACGCCCTCGTGGAGGTTGGCGACACGCATGATCATTTCCTGGATCAGCACGGTCTTGCCGACACCGGCACCACCGAACAGACCGATCTTTCCACCCTTGACGTACGGGGTGAGCAGGTCGACGACCTTCAGGCCCGTCTCGAACATCTCGGTCTTCGACTCAAGCTGGTCGAAGGCGGGAGCCTTGCGGTGGATCGCCCAGCGCTCGGTCTTCTCCTTGTTCGCCTCGGGGTGGTTGAGCACCTCGCCGAGGGTGTTGAAGACCTTGCCCTTGGTGAAGTCACCGACCGGGACGGTGATGCCCGCGCCCGTGTCGGTCACCACGGCCTGGCGGACCAGACCGTCGGTGGGCTGCATGGAGATGGTGCGGACGAGGCCGTCACCGAGGTGCTGGGCCACCTCCAGGGTCAGCGTCTTGGTGGCGCCTTCCTGGGCCGGGTCCGCGACCTGGACGGTCAGCGCGTTGTAGATCTCCGGCATCGCGTCGACGGGGAACTCCACGTCGACGACCGGGCCGATGACCCGGGCGACGCGGCCCGTGGCGGCGGCCGTCTCAACTGTCGTCGTCATTACTTGTCACTCCCCGCGGTCGCGTCGGCCAGGGCACTGGAGCCACCGACGATCTCGCTGATTTCCTGGGTGATTTCGGCCTGGCGGGCCGCGTTGGCAAGTCGGGAGAGCGAGTTGATCAGCTCACCCGCGTTGTCGGTGGCCGACTTCATCGCCCGGCGACGGGCCGCGTGCTCGGAAGCGGCGGCCTGAAGCAGCGCGTTGTAGATCCGGCTCTCGACATAGCGCGGCAGCAGGGCGTCGAGGACGTCCTCCGCCGAGGGCTCGAAGTCGAACAGCGGAAGGATCTCGCCCTTCGCACCGCTCTCCTCCGCCGCCTTCTCAAGGCTGAGCGGCAGCATCCGGTTCTCGACCGGCGTCTGCGTCATCATCGACACGAATTCCGTGAAGACGATGTGCAGCTCGTCGACACCGCCCTGCGAGGTGTCCTTCTGGACGGCCTCGATGAGCGGAGCGGCCACCTTCTTGGCGTCCGCGTACTCCGGGCTGTCCGTGAACCCGGTCCACGAGTCCGCGACCTTGCGCTCACGGAAGCCGTAGTAGGCGACACCCTTGCGGCCGACGATGAAGGAGTCGACCTCCTTGCCCTCGCCGCGGAGCCGCTCGGTGAGCCGGTCCGCCGCCTTGATGGCGTTGGAGGAGTAGCCGCCGGCCAGACCGCGGTCGCTCGTGATGAGCAGCACCGCGGCACGGGCCGGGCGCTCCGCCTCCGTGGTCAGGGGGTGGTTGGTGTTCGATCCGGTCGCCACCGCCGTGACCGCGCGCGTGAGCTCGGTCGCGTACGGCGCGGAGGCCGCCACCTTGCGCTGCGCCTTGACGATGCGCGAGGCGGCGATCATCTCCATCGCCTTGGTGATCTTCTTCGTCGCGGTGACGGACCGGATGCGACGCTTGTAGACCCGGAGCTGCGCTCCCATGAGTCAGGTCCCTTCCGTCGTCACTTCGAGACGTTGACGGTGGCCGGGGCGTCCTCGCCGAGCAGCTTGCCGTCGTGCGTCTCGAACTGCTTCTTGAACGCGGCGATGGAGTCCGCGACCTTGGTCAGGGTGTCGTCCGACATCTTGGCGCCCTCGCGGATCGAGGACATCAGCCCGGACTCCTCGCGGTGGAGGTAGTCGAGCAGCTCGGTCTCGAAGCGACGGATGTCCTGCACCGGGACGTCGTCCATCTTGCCGGTGGTACCGGCCCAGACGGAGACGACCTGGTCCTCGGTGCGCATCGGCTGGTACTGCGGCTGCTTCAGCAGCTCGACCATGCGCTTACCGCGCTCCAGGGAGGACTTCGACGCGGCGTCCAGGTCGGAACCGAAGGCGGCGAACGCCTCCAGCTCGCGGTACTGGGCGAGGTCCACGCGCAGTCGGCCGGAGACCTGGCGCATCGCCTTGTGCTGGGCGGAGCCACCGACTCGGGAGACCGAGATACCGACGTTCAGCGCGGGGCGCTGACCGGCGTTGAAGAGGTCGGACTCCAGGAAGCACTGACCGTCGGTGATGGAGATGACGTTGGTCGGGATGAACGCCGAGACGTCGTTGGCCTTGGTCTCGACGATCGGCAGACCGGTCATCGAACCGGCGCCCATGGCGTCGGAGAGCTTGGCGCAGCGCTCCAGCAGACGGGAGTGCAGGTAGAAGACGTCACCGGGGTACGCCTCACGGCCCGGCGGACGGCGCAGCAGCAGCGACACGGCACGGTAGGCGTCGGCCTGCTTCGACAGGTCGTCGAAGATGATCAGGACGTGCTTGCCCTCGTACATCCACTGCTGACCGATGGCCGAGCCGGTGTAGGGGGCGAGGTACTTGAAGCCCGCCGGGTCGGACGCCGGGGCGGCGACGATGGTGGTGTACTCCAGGGCGCCGGCCTCCTCCAGCGCGCCGCGCACGGACGCGATGGTGGAGCCCTTCTGGCCGATGGCGACGTAGATGCAGCGGACCTGCTTGTTCACGTCACCCGAGCGCCAGTTGTCGCGCTGGTTGATGATCGTGTCGACGGCCAGGGCGGTCTTGCCGGTCTGGCGGTCACCGATGATCAGCTGACGCTGACCACGGCCGATCGGGGTCATGGCGTCGACGGCCTTGTAGCCCGTCTCCATCGGCTCGTGAACCGACTTGCGCTCCATGACCGTGGGAGCCTGCAGCTCCAGGGCGCGGCGACCCGAGGTCTCGATCTCGCCGAGACCGTCGATCGGGTTGCCGAGCGGGTCGACGACGCGGCCGAGGTAGCCCTCGCCCACGGCCACCGACAGCACCTCGCCGGTGCGGGTGACGGACTGGCCTTCCTCGATGCCGCTGAACTCGCCGAGGACGATCGCGCCGATCTCGCGCTCCTCCAGGTTCAGGGCGAGACCGAGGGTCCCGTCCTCGAACTTGAGCAGCTCGTTGGCCATGGCCGAGGGCAGACCCTCGACCTTCGCGATGCCGTCACCGGCCAGGCTGACCGTACCGACCTCCTCGCGCGAGGCCGCGTCCGGCTTGTACGACTGGACGAAGTGCTCCAGCGCGTCCCGGATCTCCTCCGGCCGGATCGTGAGCTCCGCCATCTGGGTTCCCTGCTCTCCTTGTTGGGCCCGAAGTTTCTTAAGGGGTCTGGGGGCCGACCCCCAGGAATCTTCTGCAATCTCTGCACGGCCCAACCGGGCCGCTGGTACTGCTCGTACTGACTGTCTGTGTTCGGTTGACCGCGCGGTCAGCCGGCCATCCGACGGGTGGCCTCGCCGAGCCGGTCGGCGACCGTGCCATCGATGATCTCGTCCCCGACGCGGACGGAGATCCCGCCCAGGACCGTGGGGTCCACATCCAGGTTGAGATGCATCTGCCGGCCGTAGACCTTGGCCAGCACCGCGCCGAGGCGCTGCTTCTGCTGGTCGCTGAGGGGCACCGCCGAGGTGACGACGGCGACCATCCGGTCCCGGCGCGCGGCGGCCAGCTTGGACAGGGAGTCGAGTCCCTGTTCCAGGCTACGTCCCCGCGGCGCGGTCACCAGGCGGATGACCAGACGCTCGGTGACCGGGTCGGCCTTGCCGCCGAGCAGGCTGCTCAGCAGCTCGCTCTTGGCGGACGCGGTGGCCGTACGGTCGGTGAGCGCGGCCCGCAGTCCGGGGTTGGACTCCACGACGCGGCCGAACCGGAACAGCTCGTCCTCGACGTCGTCGAGCGTGCCCGCCTTCTGCGCGGCCGTGAGGTCGGCGGTGATCGCCAGCTCCTCCAGGCCGTCGACCAGGTCGCGCGAGCGCGACCAGCGGGCGCGGACCAGTCCGGAGACGAGGTCGGCGGTCTCCCCGCCGACCTGCCCGCCCAGCAGGCGCCGCGCCAGTTCGGCCTTGGCCTCACCGGCCTGCGCCGGGTCGGTCAGGACCCGACGCAGTGACACCTCGCGGTCGAGCAGCGCGGTGACGGCGGCCAGCTCCTGGGCGAGCTTCGCCACGTCGACGGACGTGTTGTCCGTCAGCGCGTCGAGAGCCTCGCGTCCGGTAGCCAGCGCCTCGCGGCTCGCTCCGTTCATCGGGTCGCCTCGGCCTTCGCGGCGCTCGCCTCAAGCTCGTCGAGGAAGCGGTCCACCGTGCGGCTCTGGCGGGCGTGGTCCTCCAGGGACTCGCCGACGAGCTTGCCGGCCAGGTCGGTGGCGAGCTTGCCCACGTCCTGGCGGAGCGCGGCCGCGGCGGCCTTGCGGTCGGCCTCGATCTGCGCGTGCCCGGCGGCGACGATCTCCTCGCGCTGCCGCTGGCCTTCCGCCCTCATCTCCTGGATGATCGCGGTGCCCTGCTCGGTGGCCTCCTGGCGGAGACGGGCGGCCTCGTGGCGGGCCTCGGCGAGCTGGGCCTTGTACTGCTCCAGGACGCTCTCGGCTTCGATCTTCGCCGCGTCAGCCTTCTCGATGCCGCCCTCGATGGCCTCCCGGCGCTCTTCCAGAACCTTGTTGATGTTCGGGAGGAGCTTCTTGGCGAGGAAGAAGAAGACGATGGCAAACGCGATCAGGCCGATGATGAGCTCGTCGGGATGCGGGATCAGAGGAGGCTGCTCCTCCCCCGCCGCAAGAGTGAACTGAGCGATCACATCAGTGCCTTCCGTGAATAAGGGTCGGTCTGTCCGGTCCGCGTCTTAGTAGACGAAGCCCATGACGATGCCGATGAGGGCGAGCGCCTCACAGAAGGCGAAACCCATGATCTGGTTGGTGCGGATCAGGCCGGCCGCCTCGGGCTGACGGGCGAGGGCCTGGGTGCCGTTACCGAAGATGATGCCGACGCCGACGCCGGGACCAATGGCGGCGAGACCGTAACCGATCGCGGCGACGTTTCCTTCGACGGCGGCAAGGGTCTGGAGAGCGGACATGCCGGTTCTTCCTTCTCTTTCAAGGACCCGGTGGGGGTTGGCCACCGGACGTCTGGGGGTGGGAGTGGGTGCGGGTGAGTGGCTCAGTGGTGCTCGGCGAGCGCGCCCTGGATGTAGCTGGAGGCCAGCAGGACGAAGACGTACGCCTGGACGGCCTGGATGAACAGCTCGAACACGATCATCACCATGACCAGGATGAACGACGTGCCGGCGTAGAGGATGCCGATGCCGTTCAGCAGGTACCAGCTCGCGACGGTGAACATCACGATCAGCAGGTGACCGGCGAACATGTTCGCGAACAGTCGGACCGCGTGGGTGAAGGGCCGGATGACCAGGTTGGAGAAGAACTCCAGCACGACCACCAGGGGAAGGATCGGACCGAGTTCCTTGTTGTAGCCGGTGATGTTCTTCCAGCCACCGACGAAGCCGTGCTTCTTGAAGGTGAGCCCGACCCACAGGACGTAGACCAGAAGGGCGAGACCTGCCGGATAGGCGATCAGGGAGGTCACCGGGAACTGGGCGACCGGAATGATCGACCAGAGGTTCATCAGCCAGATGAAGAAGAAGAGCGACACCATCAGCGGGACGTACTTCTCGCCGTCCTTCTTACCGATGATCTCGTAGACCACGCCACGGCGCACAAAGTCATAACCGGCTTCGCCGACCATCTGGAGCTTGCCCGGCACCAGCTTGGCCTTGCCGAAAGCGGCCCAGAAGAACCCGACGACGATGATGCTGCTCACCAGAGCCAGCAGCATGGGCTTGTCGAACTCGAAACCACCCACCGTGAAGATGGGCTCGTACATGAAGGTGTGGAGCCCAGGGGCGTTGAATCCACACCCACTGAAGAGTTGACAGTCCGCCTCGAAGGCGAGCATCTGGGGGTCAGCACTCACCGCGGGCTCCTTCAGCGTGGCGCATAGGTACGGCAACCTCGTTGTGTCGGCGCGGCGCGCAGCCGCGGGTCGGCACTGGACTGGTGTTTCGGATGTGAGGGCGGCAGGCGGGCATAGAGCCTCGCGGATGAGCGGGCGTAAGCTCAGATGCCCGCGCCCGCAGAGCCGCAGTTGGCACCGGACGATAGCAGGAACGCGTACAGCCCTTTATCCCGGCCCTACCCTTCACGTCGCTGACCCCGCGTTCTGGGGCTTCTCACCCTTCGCACCCTCGGGATCCACGTAAAGGATCTTCGCCTTCATATAGGCGCGGGCCTGTGCGGCGACCCAGACGAGTGTGGTGGCGAGCAACGTGAACGCCATGGCCTTGGCGTGGAAGAGCGTGGTGTCCTTGAACGCGGCCATGAACATGAAGAGCAACAGCAACTGGGCCGTGTAGAGCATCAGCCCCATGGCCTGAAATAGATGCGGAAGAGATTTAGCCGTCCGCTGGAGGACGACCAGCCCCATCCCCATGAAGAGGACGACCACCAGGGTGCCGACCGCCGCGCCGATCGCTCCGTCGCCCCCGGCGACCCCTCCGGCGATCGCGGTGGCGATAGCGCCTGCGACAGCGGTGGGGACAGCGGTATGGACAAGAGTGCGTGCGTCAGTAGACGGCATGGCGGCAGCTCCGCTCTGGTGGTGGCAGTGGTGTCGTCATGGACGAGCGTAATCCGGGTCCGAGTTGGGTCCTCGGGGGCCAACAGACCGTCGCACTACGGTCTTTCGGCTCTGTCGCCGGTTCTCGTGAACCGTATCACAAACTATTTGGGCAGGTCTTTACTCAGGTATGTGCCAACTATCACACATGAGGACCACTGCGCACGGGTGTGCGCGTTCTCACCTGATTTATGTCAGCTTATGCATGCAGACGAGTGATATGTCGGCGGCGTCAGCGGTGTCAGCGGGGGGACTTCATCTGTGCTCATCGACGAGTGACCGCCTTCTTCCGCTCCGATGAGCGGCCAGGGGAGCCGGTCGCGGTGGCGCCGTTACCGGCCGGGGACCCCGCCCTGGAGCGTTCATGGGTCACCCCATCGGCCCCACCGACACCATCGCCGCCTTCACCCTCTTGCGCCTCGGGGTGATGTGTGGTTTCACCAGGGCGCGCGGACGGGCGCGTGGAGCTCTCGGAGGCCGTTGGTGGTACGAGGGCCCCGGATGGCTCCGTACCGCCGTCCGGGGCCACCTGGCGGCGCCGGTAGCGCGGCGGGACGAAGGACTCCGCCCAGCGCGGCGCGCGCGGGGTGAAGCGCGGCAGCAGGAGCAGGATCAGACCGATCGCGCTCAGCCCGGCCACCGCCATCGGGATCCACGGCGACTCCGACATCACGGAGTAGCCGACCACGCCGAAGGCGATCAGCGCCGACCAGAAGTACATGATCAGCACCGCCCGGCTGTGCGAGTGGCCGATCTGGAGCAGCCGGTGGTGCAGATGGCCCCGGTCGGCGGCGAACGGCGACTGGCCGTTCCAGGTACGCCGGACGATCGCCAGCACCAGGTCGGCCATGGGGATCGCGATGATCGTCAGCGGCAGCAGCAGCGGGATGAAGACCGGCAGGGCCGTATGGGTGGCCTCGCGGGTGCCGCCGAAGAGCTTGAAGGTGTCCATGTCGACCTGGCCCGTCACCGAGATGGCGGCACCCGCCAGGACCAGCCCGATCAGCATCGAGCCCGAGTCCCCCATGAAGATCCGCGCCGGATGCATGTTGTGGGGCAGGAAGCCCAGGCACATCCCCATCAGGATCGCGGTGAAGAGCGTGGCGGGCGCGGCGGCCTCGATGCCGTGGCTGACCGACATCCGGTAGGCGTAGAGGAAGAACGCGGCGGCGGCGATGCAGACCATGCCCGCGGCCAGCCCGTCCAGACCGTCGACGAAGTTCACCGCGTTGATCGTGAGGACCACGATGGCGACCGTCAGCAGCGTGCCCTGCCAGGAGGTCAGCGAGACCATCCCGACCCCGGGCACCGGGATCCACAGGATGGTCAGACCCTGCATCACCATCACACCCGCGGCGATCATCTGCCCGCCGAGCTTGATCAGGGCGTCGATCTCGAACTTGTCGTCCAGGACGCCGATGATCCAGATCAGGGCCGCGCCGGAGAGCAGCGCGCGGGGCTCGTTGGAGAGCTCGAAGACGCTGTCGAGGTTCTGGAGGTGGTCGGCGACCAGCAGGCCGGCGCAGAGCCCGAAGAACATGGCGATACCACCGAGGCGTGGTGTCGGTTCTCGGTGTACGTCGCGGGCACGGATCTCCGGCATCGCCCCGGTCGCGATGGCGAACTTGCGCACCGGACCGGTCAGCAGATAGGTCACCGCGGCCGTGACACAGAGCGTCAGCAGGAAATCACGCACGGGCTGCCCCACAGGAATCGCTGGCCATCTCAGCCCCACACCCTAGCTGTGGTGACCACATGGTTGAGGACATACGGGTGCGGGCCATGGTTGCACCGGCACCGACGCTACTTGGGATACGGCGGAAATCTACCGGCAAGCTCCCGGACTTCCGCACGGACCCCGGCCTCGGAACCCCGCCGCAGCGCCTGCGCGAAGAGCACCGCGATCCTGGCCATCTCCGCCTCCCCCATCCCCTGGCTGGTCAGTGCCGCTGTCCCCAGCCGCAGCCCACGCCCCTCAGCGCCGGGCAGGGCACAGGTGTCCAGGACCAGCCCCGCCGCCATCAGCCGTCCCCGGGCCTCCTTGCCGTCCACGCCCAGCGGGGTCGGGTCGGCGCCGATGAGATGGGTATCCGTACCCCCGGTGACCAGGGAGAACCCCTCAGCCGCCAGCCCCGCGGCCAGCACCCGCGCATTGGCCACCACCTGGTGCGCGTACGCCGCGAACGCGGGCGTCGCCGCCTCCCCGAACGCCACCGCCTTCGCCGCGACCGTGTGCATCTGCGCGCCCCCCTGGGTGAAGGGGAAGACCGCCCGGTCGATCCGCTCCGCCAGCTCCCGCCCGCACAGCAGCATCCCGCCACGCGGGCCCCGCAGCACCTTGTGCGTGGTCGCGCAGACCACATCGGCGTACGGGACCGGGCTGGGCGCCGCCCCGCCCGCGATCAGCCCCATCGGATGCGCGGTGTCGGCGATCAGCACGGCCCCCACCTCGTCGGCGATCTCCCGGAACCGGGCGTAGTCGAGATGGCGGGGGTAGGAGATCGAGCCGCACACCACCGCGGCGGGCCGGTGGCGGCGCGCCAGCGCCCGTACCCGCCCGTAGTCGATCCAGCCGGTCAGCGGGTCGACCCCGTACGCCACGAAGTCGAACCAGCGCCCGGAGAAGTTCGCGGGCGAGCCATGGGTGAGATGACCCCCGTACGGGACTCCCATGGCCAGCACCGTGTCACCCGGCCGCAGCAGGGCCGCGTAGGCCGCGAGGACGGCGGAGGAACCCGAGTGCGGCTGGACGTTGGCGTGCTCGGCCCCGAAGAGCGCGGTGGCCCGCTCGACGGCGATCCGCTCGACGGTGTCCACCAGCTCACAGCCCCCGTGGAAACGGGCGCCCGGATAGCCCTCCGCGTACTTGTTGGCGAGCGGGGAGCCCAGCGCGGCCAGTACGGCGGGCGAGGTGACGTTCTCCGCCGCGATCAGCTGGAGGGTGCGCGCCTGCCGCGCCGCCTCCCCCAGGATCACCTCGGCCACTTCGGGATCCTGCCGCCGGAGCGCGCCGAAGTCCGCGGGCGCCACGTCGGGGGACGCCTCGGCCCCGGAGAAAGGGGCGGTACGGAGGGTCATGAGGGGCCTCCGGGCTCGCGCGGGGACTGCCCCTCCAATGTATGCCGGGAGGTCAGGGTGTGCCGGGCGGGGCGTCAGGGCCCCCGGAGCAGGTGTGCCGGGCGGGGCGTCAGGGCCCGTGAGACCGGAGCCCCCACGGAGGACCGGGTCAGCGCCCCCGGTCGGCGGGAACGCCCGTCAGAGCGGTCACCACGGGCTCCAGGGCCTGGCTGATCTCATCGCCGATGGAGCGGAAGAAGGTGATCGGAGCCCCGTACGGGTCATGGACCTCGTCCGCCTCGGCGTTCGGGGCCAGCAGCCAGCCGCGCAGCGCCGCCGCCGCCCGCACCAGGGCCCGCGCACGCTCGACCACGCCCTCGTCCCGGGGATCCGGCAGCGTCGCCGGGTCGATCGCCCGCACCAGACGGGTGAACTCCTTCAGGGTGAAGGTCCGCAGCCCGGCCGAGTGCCCCATGGAGATCACCTGGGCGCGGTGGTCCCGGGTGGCGGTCAGCACCAGGTCGGCCCGGATGACGTGCTCGTCCAGCAGCTCGCGCCCCGCGAACCCGGTGGCGTCCGCGCCGAAGTCGGCCAGCACGGTCTCCGCGTTGGCCTCCATCGGCGCGCCCTCGTGCCCCCAGGTCCCGGCGCTCTCCACGATGACCCCGCTGCTGACGAGGTCGCCCAGCCGGCCGGCCAGGGCATGGCGGGTCAGCCGCTCGGTGATCGGCGAGCGGCAGACATTGCCGGTACTGACATGCAGGATCCGGAAGCAGTGCTCCCGGGGAGGATCGTGCTCCACGGGTATGCCACGCCCTTCGTCGCGGCCGTCCGGGGAGCCGCCCAGGGGGCCCATCAAGGGGCCACCTCAAGGTCGGGCACGACCTTGCGCAGCTCATCGGCGTCGAGCGCGCCCGCGCGCAGCAGCACCGGGACCCGGCCCGTCACATCGACGATCGAGGACGGCACGATCCCCGGCGTCGGCCCGCCGTCGAGGTAGACCGAGACCGAGTCGCCGAGCATCTCCTGCGCGGCGTCGCAGTCCTCCGGCGCCGGGTGCCCGGTCAGATTGGCCGACGAGACGGCCATCGGCCCGACCTCGGTCAGCAGCTCGATCGCCACCGGGTGCAGCGGCATCCGGATCGCGACCGTGCCACGGGTGTCCCCCAGGTCCCACTGGAGCGACGGCTGGTGCCGCGCGACCAGGGTCAGCGCACCCGGCCAGAAGGCGTCGACCAGCTCCCACGCCGCCTCGCTGAAGTCGGTGACCAGTCCATGGAGGGTGTTGGGCGAGCCGATGAGCACGGGCGTGGGCATATTGCGGCCCCGCCCCTTGGCCGCGAGCAGATCGGCGACGGCCTCCGAGCCGAACGCGTCGGCGCCCAGCCCGTACACGGTGTCCGTGGGCATGACGACGAGTTCGCCACGACGAACAGCGGACGCGGCCTCACGCAGGCCGGTCACACGGTCGCTCGCGTCGTTGCAGTCGTATCGCCGAGCCATCATCGTGCCTTTCTGTATTTTTCAGCGGTTGTTCTCCCCCAGGCTCCGCCCGGGAGGGACCGCCACCGGGGCGCTTCAGCTGTTGTCCCGCGTCCGACGTGCTCGATCACTCGTACCTCGCGATCTCCGCGCGACGGCCGTGAGATCCCCCAGCCCTGCGGCTGGGGGTGCCCCCCGGCGCGCCCCTTCGGCTCACAACCGACCTCGGGTAGAGCGAAGCCTCCCACGGAGCCGCTCACCGGCAGAGCCAACGAGGGGTGGGGCGGGGCGCATTCACGCACGGGAGTTCGGAGGTGGCCCGGACGGGGAGCGGTCAGCGGCCCATCGCCAGGAAGACAGAGATGGGTCGTCACGGGGTCGCCTTGCGGGCGGTGGCGAACCGCGGGCGGTTGTTGAGGTCCGGGTGGTCGGCCGCGTCCGCCCAGCCCGACTCCTCGTTGAAGATCCACGGCACCTGGCCGCCCTGGGTGTCCGCGTGCTCGATCACCACCAGACCGCCGGGCCGCAGCAGCCGGTGCGCGGTCCGCTCGATGCCCCGGATGGTGTCGAGGCCGTCCTCGCCGGAGAAGAGCGCCATCTCCGGGTCGTGGTCCCGTGCCTCGGGCGCGACGTACTCCCACTCGGTGAGCGGGATATACGGGGGGTTGGAGATGACCAGGTCGACCTGGCCGTTCAGCTCGGGCAGCGCGCCGAGCGCGTCGCCCTGGTGCAGGCTGACCCGGGAGCCCTCGGCGTTCTTGCGCGCCCAGGTGAGGGCGGAGTCGGAGAGTTCGACGGCGTGCACCCGTGAGCGCGGGACCTCCTGCGCCATGGCGAGGGCGATGGCCCCCGACCCCGTACAGAGGTCGACGATCAGGGGCTCGACGACGTCCATGGCACGGACCGCGTCTATGGCCCAGCCGACGACCGACTCGGTCTCCGGGCGGGGGACGAAGACGCCGGGGCCGACCTGGAGCTCCAGATAGCGGAAGAAAGCGCGGCCGGTGATGTGCTGAAGGGGCTCGCGGGCCTCACGGCGCGCGATGGCCTCCCAGTAGCGGGCGTCGAAGTCGGCGTCCTTGACGTTGTGGAGTTCGCCCCTCTTCACACCGTGCACAAAGGCGGCCAGCTCCTCCGCGTCGAAGCGGGGTGACGGCACGCCTGCGTCGGCCAGCCGCTGGGTGGCCTGGGCCACCTCGGCGAGCAGCAGGTTCACTGGTCCTCCAGCAGGTGCGGGGTATCGGGGCGCTGGGCCCGGGTCTACTGGGCGGCGGCGAGCTTCGCGGCGGAGTCCGCGTCGACGCACGCCTGGATGACGGCGTCGAGGTCTCCGTCGAGCACCTGGTCCAGGTTGTACGCCTTGAAGCCGACCCGGTGGTCCGAGATGCGATTCTCGGGGAAGTTGTAGGTACGGATCTTCTCGGAGCGGTCCACGGTGCGGACCTGGCTGCGGCGGGCGTCGGCGGCCTTGGACTCGGCCTCCTCCTGCGCGGCGGCCAGCAGCCGCGAGCGCAGGATACGCAGGGCCTGCTCCTTGTTCTGGAGCTGGCTCTTCTCGTTCTGGCAGGAGGCGACGACACCGGTGGGCAGATGGGTGATGCGCACCGCGGAGTCCGTGGTGTTGACGGACTGGCCACCGGGACCGGAGGAGCGGTAGACGTCGATCCGCAGATCGTTGGGGTTGACCTCGACGTCGATCTCCTCGGCCTCGGGGGTGACGAGCACCCCGGCGGCGGAGGTGTGGATCCGGCCCTGGGACTCGGTCGCGGGCACCCGCTGGACGCGGTGCACCCCGCCCTCGTACTTCAGCCGGGCCCAGACTCCCTGACCGGGTTCGGCGGCGCCGCCGCCCTTGGTCTTCACGGCGACCTGGACGTCCTTGTAGCCGCCGAGCTCGGACTCGGTGGAGTCGATGATCTCGGTCTTCCAGCCGACGCGCTCGGCGTACCGCAGGTACATCCGCAGCAGATCCCCGGCGAAGAGCGCGGACTCATCACCGCCCGCACCCGCCTTGACCTCAAGGATCACGTCCTTGTCGTCACTGGGGTCGCGGGGTACGAGCAGCAGGCGCAGCCGTTCGGTCAGCTCCTCGCGCTGCTTGTCCAGCTCCTTGACCTCGGCGGCGAAGTCCGGGTCCTCGGCGGCCAGCTCACGCGCGGTGGCGATGTCGTCACCGGTCTGCTTCCAGGAGCGGTACGCGGCGACGATCGGCGTCAGCTCGGCATACCGCTTGTTGAGCTTGCGCGCGTTCGCCTGGTCGGCGTGGACGGACGGGTCGGCGAGCTTCTGCTCCAGATCGGTGTGCTCACCGATCAGTTCTTCGACCGCCTCGAACATCGGGGACTCCTGGTCTCGTACGAGGTTTTCTGCGGGACGCCAAAGCGCCGGTCCCAGCCACCCCCGGAAGGGAGGCCGCGGACCGGCGCGGTCGGCTCGCTACTTCTTGCCGGCGGCCTTGCCGAAGCGGGCCTCGAAGCGGGCCACACGGCCACCGGTGTCGAGGATCTTCTGCTTGCCCGTGTAGAACGGGTGGCACTCGGAGCAGACCTCAGCGCGGATGGTGCCGCCGGAGAGGGTGCTACGGGTGGTGAACGACGCGCCACAGGTGCAGCTCACCTGGGTCTCGACGTACTCGGGGTGGATGTCGCGCTTCAAGGTGTCTCCTAGTTTCGGGAGGGCTCCGGGTCGTACGGGCGGAGTGCGCGCACGTGAACCGGGGCCGACGTACCAGTCTGCCAGGACCGGCCGTATCTCCCAAAACCGGGGTGCCCCGGAGACTATTCCCCGCCCGTCCCGGCGGGCGGTGTCCCCCGGAAGATCCCGGCGGTGGAACCCTTGTCCCCGGCGGAATCGGTGAGCGCCGTCGCCGGAATGGGCCGGTCCAGCCGGAGCGCGCTCCACACCTGGGCGGCGGCCGCGGGCAGCGGGATCACCCGGTTCGGGTCGACCGGGTCGTACTCCACCGGCATGGTCACCATCTGTACATCCGATGACTTCAGCCCGGAGAGGCCCCGGGCGAAGCTCATCAGCTCCGAGACCGAGTCCAGCTCGGAGTCGGGGGTGATCGCCTTGGTGGCGGTATCCGCGATATCCAGCAGCTTCGTGGGGCTGCTGAGCACCCCCACGTCCTTGACCTGGTTGATGAATGCCTTCATAAACGCCTGCTGGAGCTGGATCCGGCCGAGGTCACTGCCGTCCCCGACACTCTTGCGGGTACGGACGAGACCGAGCGACTGCTCGCCGTCGAGCCGGTGCGTGCCGGGCGGCAGATCGAGATGGCTCTGCGGATCCTTGATCGCCTTGGTGGTGGTGATCTCCACCCCGCCGAGGGCGTCGATCATCTTCTTGAAGCCGGTGAAGTCCACCTCGATGAAGTGGTCCATCCGGATGCCGGACATCCGCTCCACCGTCTTGACCGCGCAGGCGGGCCCACCGACCTCGTACGCGGTGTTGAACATGGCCCGGCTCTGGCCGGGGACCGTTCTGCCGTCGCCGTCCACACAGTCCGGCCGCTGGATGAGGGTGTCCCGGGGGATGGAGACGACGCTGGCCTTCTTCCGCCCCTCGTAGAGGTGGACGACCATCGCGGTGTCGGCGCGGGCGCCCTCCTCGCTGCCGCCGTACTCGGCGTTCGCCCCGGAGCGCGAGTCGGAGCCGAGGACGAGGATGTCGGTGGAGCCGTTGTCGACGTCCTCGGGCCGCTCACCACGGAGCTGGCCGTTGATGTCGATGCCATTGAGGTTCCCGTCGAGCTTGAGATAGACGTACCCCAGCCCGCCCCCGCCGAGAACCACGGCCCCGGCGACCACCCAGGCGACGACGCCCCCCACCCGGCGCTTGGCCGACGGCGCCTTCCGCCGCCGCCCCCGCCCGCCGCGGCCTATCCGGTCCCCACCGCCGATATCACCCATGGTCTCCTCGGTCCTGTCCGTGTGGCCGCGCCCCCCGCTCAGCCGATCGGGCACAGTCGGATGCCTCAGGATGCGGTTTTGTCCGCACTGTCAATCTTTGCTCCCCCACTGGGGAGACGGCGAGGGGGGAGACAGGGTTGCACGGGTGGCTGAGAACTTCGTGAGAGGCAGCCCTGCGCGCCCCGCTCCCGCATCCGGGCCCTCCAAGGTCAAATCTAGGCAAAGTCGATGCGCGCACCCCTCAAGGGACGCTCAGATCCGTTTCGGATTAATCCACACAAAGCGCTGACAATCCCCGTATGCAAGGCACTGCCCTGATGGAGGGTGCCATAGGGGTAGAAGAAATGATCATGCTTGAATGCCGCGATCACGAGCAGTGATAAGCCCTGCTCACACGCGACCCCAGAGAGATCTCATGAGAATTCGCGCGCCCAGGAGACCAGGCAGACGCCTGGTCGGCAGCGCATGCGTCGCAGCTCTGCTGGCCACCGCCTTGACAGCGCCATCCGCGGTGGCGAGCCCGACGAGCCTTTCCGCGGTACCGACCGCCACGACTTCCTGCCCGTACTCAGTTCCCACCTACTCCATTAACGCCGGGCGCATCACACGCTATGTCGACTGGGACCCGAAGAGCACGGAGTACGGGCACCTCTTCAGTAGCGAGAAGAGCGCGACGTTCTCGGTACTGACCGCCCTCGTACCAGGGGGTGGTACGCGTCTCTTCCATTTCGACCGCTTCGATGACACGAAGCCTCTCAAGTCATACCAGGACAAGTCGGAATCAGGCGGAGCGATCCTGACCCCCGAGTACACCTTCGCGGTGCGGGCGGGCCAGGAGTGGTCACAGCAGAGATCCCTGTGGACGGATGGAGACGGCCGCCTGGTCACCTTCGATACCGCCGGTGCCCTCCACGTCTACGTCATCCAGTTCCCGGACGGCACTCCCGCGTCCGCCCGCATGTCCCGTCTCGCACTGCTGCCCGCGACTGATCCCGCGGTGAAGGCTCTGAGTAAGTCCACACACGTCTGGGCCGCCGGAAACAAGATCTACGGCTACCTTGACGGCACCATCAGAAGCTGGGACTACGAGGCGGCGCTGAACTCCATCACGCTCGGCCCGACCTCCACAGGCACCGTGGTCGGCACCGGCGTACCGGCGGCCTTCGCCATCTGGAGCCCCGCTCCCGGTGTCTTCAACGTCACGGACCGCAAGGGCACAGTCGCCCGCTACGGGGGCACTCCTCTGCGGCTGATCGATGCGGAGATCGCCGTCGGTGTGACAACGGGCTTCGCGAATCCCGCTTCCTGCCTGTCGTCGGCGCCCGCGGACGCCACGCCCCACTTCGGAACCAAGCCCGATGTGTCGGGAGCCGCCCCGCTGGACCCGCCCGCGCCCGATCCTTCGCCTACGGGTCCCGCGACGGTATCCGGCAGGTTCACCACGGGCGACGGATCGCCCGCCGCCGGTCTGGACGTGACCGTCGAGGCGGTGATTCCCGCGACCACCATCGGCGAGGAGTTCGACCTGCCCGACCTTGGCACCGTGAGGACACGAGCGGACGGCACCTGGTCACTCGCCCTGCCAGACCCTCTGCCCACAGCGGCCCAGAAGGCGGCGGAGACAAACGGTGGTGCGCTCAACATCACCGCGTCCACCACTGCGGTCTCCTCGTCTGGCGCACGACTCTTCGGTGTCGATCACCGCACCGCCGCTCCCCCGGACCCGGTCACGGGGACCGTGTCACGCAGCGCGGCCATCCAGAGTGCGGAGCCCTCACACACGATCGAGCTGCTGCCTCTTCTGCCCGAGGACGCTCCTGAGAACAACCTGCCCGAGCCGACGGCGAGCCAGCGAGCGTCGACCTACGCTGCCTCGCTGGAAGCGGAGACCGTCTACCGCGACGAACCCACTCCGCGATGGCAGAGCGAGCGCGGCCCCGCCGAACCCGGCTACAACCCCCACATCGTCAACGGCAAAGACATCAGCGCCGAGCGGGTCAGTGCCTACGCAGGCGGCGGGTCCTGCTCCTGGGTCACCACACTGAGGGCCAGGACCTACTCGTACACAACCGTCGGCGAAGCACACTCCTACGACGACTCCTACGCCGCCTTCGAGTACGAGAACAAGGTCCAAAACACCATCGACGTCGCCTACACCTCCCAGGGCCGCTGGAAGATCGGCGGGAGCATGACGGTCGGCAACAGCTCGGGCTCGATCAGCGGATACCAGGCCCAGGGACCGTTCTTCTCCAAGCAGTGGCGTATTCCCATGGAATACCACAAGCAGCGGCGGTACTACATCTGCGGCGCTCAGACACGCAGTTCCTACGATCAGGTCGTACCGGTCCGGTACACCATCCCCGCGGGATGGCAGGCCGGTGCGTACGGCAAGGACGTGAGCCATCTGGATGGCGGCGCGCGGTACTCCAAGTCCAACCCGTCGTACCGGGCCTCGCTTCCCCGCAAGGCCGTACACGGGGTAACTCGGGGCAAGAGCGTCAAGTGGTCCGGCGTGGCCTCTCCGTTCAGCCTGTCGCTCGGAGGATCGCTGACCTATGACACCAACCACACCCAGAAGATCCTCACCCAGCAGCGCAGGACCAAGTACTACGTGTGGGGCCTCTATGACAAGGTTTCCGGTCGCCCGGGCATCATGTACGCGTACTAAAGGGACCCTCCTCGCCTCCCTCCTCTTCCTGACCGCGTGCGCCGAGTCGGAGGAAGCGAAGCCACCGCTACGGGGCACAGCACTCGGCGGTGACACCGAGGCCGCTACGTTCACGGGCCTTGAGGATGTGGAGATCGGCGAGGAGTACCGGTTCGCCCTGCCCCTGCCGTACAACAGGTCAGCCACCGACCTCACGGTCACCGGAGCGAAGGTCATCAATGTGCCCGAGGGCCTCAGCGTCACCGGGATGAGCGCGTACGCCAGGAGCGACACCGACAACTCCGTGGTCGGGGCAGCCCGTCCCGGGGACGAACTGGAAGCCACCCTGAACCGCGCCCGGGATGTCATCGACGAACCGATCCGGGTCACAGCGGGCGCACTGGCCGATAGGTACTACGTGGTCAAGATCAAGGTCACGGGGCAGGTGCGAGGTGACATCAAGAGCTGTCGCTTCACCTATAAGCAGGAATCCCGCGAGTACCACCAGGTCATCGGCTGTCACTACATCCTCAACCTGAAGAAGCGGTAAGGGCACGTCCCTCACCAATAACGACGCCCACCGCGGTCACGCGG
>NZ_JBHVHF010000141.1:0-19879 GCF_042800315.1 Streptomyces sp. NPDC057638 | reverse complement strand
CGCCGGCACCCCCCGCACACCGTCCTACACACACCCGTCCGGCTCGGCCGAGCCGGACGGGAAGACTGTACGGCGGCGGAGGCCGGGTGGGGCCGGGAACGGGCAACCGTCAGCCGGTGGAGCGGCCGGGCCGCCCGTTCCGTGGTGCCGCCGGCGCTGCCGGTCGGCCACGCGCCGTATCCGTCGCTGCGGGAGCGCTATCCGTCGCTGCGGGAGCGCTATCCGTCGCTGTGGCAGCGCGCTATCCGTCGCTGCGCGCGCCTCTATCCGTCGCTGCGGGAGCGCTATCCGTCGCTGCGCACACCCCTATCCGTCGCTGCGCGCGCCTCTATCCGTCGCTGCGCGCGCCTCTATCCGTCGCTGCGCGCACCCCTATCCGTCGCTGCGCGCACCCCTATCCGTCGCTGCGCTCCGACAGTCGCTGCACCAAGGCCCGGTGGACCACCGGGGGCAGCAGGTGCGAGACGTCGCCGCCCCAGGCCGCGACCTCCTTGACCAAACTGGAGGAGAGGAAGCTGTACGTGGGGTTGGTGGGGACGAACAAGGTCTCCACCCCCGAGAGGCCGTTGTTCATCTGGGCCATCTGGAGCTCGTAGTCGAAGTCGCTGACCGCGCGCAGCCCCTTGACGATGGCGGGGATGTCACGGGCCTTGCAGAAGTCGACCAGGAGCCCGTGGTGGGACTCGACCTGGACGTTTCCGTACTCCGAGGTCACCTCGCGGATCAGGTCCAGGCGCTCATCGATGGTGAAGAGACCTTTCTTGGACTGGTTGATCATCACCGCGACGTGCACCACGTCATACAGCTTCGAGGCGCGGGCGATGATGTCGATGTGTCCATTGGTGATGGGGTCGAACGACCCCGGACAGACTGCGCGGCGCACTGGAAGTCCCTCGCTCTCCGGTCCGGTCATGGGGCGTCTTCGCACGTGGATGCCTCTGCGCAGACAGAGGCGGCGCGACCGTACCAAAGCGTGCCCTCGCCGTAACGGCGGGAACGCAGTGGCTCGAACCCCGGTGGCCAGGCGAAGGAACCGCCCCTGGTGCTGCGTTCCACGGTGGCGAGCGCGTCGGCGGTGAGCCAGCCCTGGGTGCGGAGTGTGAGGAGGATCTCTCGAAGATCGTCATCCGTGACGGCGTACGGAGGGTCCAGGAAGACCACGTCATACGGGGTGGCGGGCGGCGGGCCCGCGACGATCTGCTCCGCCCGGCCGGTGCGTACCTCGGCGCCGGGCAGCGCGAGCGCCCGCACGTTCTCCCGCACCACCTTGGCCGCCCGGGCGTCCGCCTCCACCAGCAAGGCGTGCGCGGCGCCCCGCGAGAGGGCCTCCAGGCCGACGGCGCCCGACCCGGCGTACAGATCGGCGACCCGGACACCGGCGAACGAGCCGAGGAACGACTCCCAGCTGGAGAAGAGGCCCTCGCGCGCGCGGTCGGAGGTGGGGCGGGTGCCGGTGCCCGGGGGGACGGCGAGTCTGCGTCCGCCGGCGGTGCCGGCGATCACGCGGGTCATCTGTGTCCTTACACGGTGTCGGTGTGCGCGGGGGCGTGTGCCCCTGCCAGGCAAGTCTCTCAGCCGTGTGCCGCGTGCGACGCCTCGGGCGGGGCGACGCGGCGGGCCGCACACCGGGGTGTGACCTCCTGGCGGGCCCGGCCCGGGGCCGGCCCGTACGGGGTGCGGCCTGCTGGTGGGCCAGGCCCACGACCAGGCACGGACCCGCGCCTGGCTGTGGGCTCCCACCCCATGCGAACAGGTGGGTTCCCCACCGTACGGGCGGGCGTCCCGCAAGGCGATGGAGGTCCCGTCGGCCGAGGAGAGGCTGGGGACCCCCTCGCCCTCGGCGGACCGTATGCCCACCAGCGGGTGGAATACCTGTGCCCCATACGCTCGGCCCGCAGCAGGCCCACACAGAGGGGGCCACCTGTCCCACGGGGGCGGGAGAACACCTGCTCGGCAGGGGGCGTCCCCGGGGCACAGGGGTGGTGCGGTCGAGGCGGGCGGGAAGCTAGCCCTTGTCGAGATAGCTTTCGCGGTCCTTGTCGAGGAGGGCGTCCAGCGTGGTGCGCAGGGCGGGCGCGGCCGTCAGGTCGGGGTCCGCCGCGACCAGGGCCGTCGCCTCCTCGCGGGCCGCCGCGATGATCTCCTCGTCGTCGATGACGGCGAGCATCCGCAGCGAGGATCGGGCCCCGGACTGGGCCTGGCCGAGCACATCGCCCTCGCGGCGCTGCTCCAGGTCGATCCGGGAGAGTTCGAAGCCGTCGAGGGTGGCGGCGACCGCGCCGAGCCGGGCGCGGGCCGGGCTCGCCTCGGGAGCCTCGGTGACCAGGAGGCAGAGCCCGGGGGCCGCGCCCCGGCCCACCCGGCCGCGCAGCTGGTGCAGCTGGGAGACGCCGAACCGGTCCGCGTCCATGATCACCATCGCGGTGGCGTTGGGGACGTTGACCCCGACCTCGATCACGGTGGTGGCGACCAGCACATCACACTCACCCGCCGCGAAGCGGCGCATCACGTCGTCCTTGTCGTCGGGGTGCATCTTGCCGTGGAGCACCCCGATCCGCAGTCCGGCGAGCGGGCCGCGCTCCAGGCGCTCGGCGATGTCCAGGACGGCGAGCGGTGGCCGCTTGTCGGACGCGTCGGCTCCCTCGTCCGCCGGGGCGCCCAGCGCGGCGTCGGCCGCTTCCGCCGACTCCGGTACGGCCGTCGCCTTCTCGTCGTCGGCGGTCTCACCGATGCGTGGGCAGACCACATACGCCTGGTGCCCCTTGGCCACCTCCTCGCGCACCCGCTCCCAGGTCCGGGCGAGGAAGTGGGGTTTGTCCCGGGCCGGGACCACATGGCTGGCGATCGGCGAGCGCCCGGCGGGGAGCTGGTCCAGGACGGAGGTCTCCAGATCACCGAAGACGGTCATGGCGACCGTCCTCGGGATCGGGGTGGCGGTCATGACCAGCAGATGCGGCGGCTGGGCGCCCTTGGAGCGCAGGGCGTCGCGCTGTTCGACACCGAAGCGGTGCTGTTCGTCGACGACGACCAGCCCGAGGTCGTGGAAGCGGACCGTGTCCTCGATGAGTGCGTGGGTGCCGATCACGATCCCCGCCTCCCCGGTCACCAGGTCCAGCAGGGCCTTGCGCCGCGCCGGAGCGCCCATGGAGCCCGTCAGCAGCACTACCCGGGTGCCGTGGTCGGCCCCGCCGAGGAGCCCGCCCTCGGCCAGCTCCCCCATCATCTCCACGATGGACCGGTGGTGCTGCTGGGCGAGCACCTCGGTGGGCGCGAGCATCGCCGCCTGTCCGCCCGCGTCCACGACGGCGAGCATCGCCCGCAGGGCGACCAGCGTCTTGCCGGAGCCGACCTCGCCCTGGAGCAGCCGGTGCATGGGGTGTTCGGTGGCCAGGTCGGCGAAGATCTCCTCGGTGACCGTGCGCTGCCCCTCGGTCAGGGTGAAGGGCAGCCGGTCGTCGAAGGCGTCGAGCAGCCCACCGGGGGTGGGTCTGCGGGCCACGGCGGGCAGTTGGGTGTCGGCGAGACGGCGCCGGGCGAGCGCCACCTGGAGCACGAACGCCTCGTCCCACTTCAGCCGCCGCCGGGCGTCCTCGACATCGGCCTTGGTGCGTGGGCGGTGCACCTTGAGCAGGGCCTCGGGCAGCGGGACGAAGGCACGGCCCTCCCGGAGCGCCTCGGGCAGCGGGTCGGCCGCCTCCCGCGCCCGGGGCAGCACCGCGTCCACCGCCTTGGCGATCTTCCAGGACTCCATCCCCTTGCAGGCGGGGTAGATCGGGATCAGCGCCCCCGCCCAGGACTCGGCGTCCAGTGCGTCGTCGCCGTCCTGTGTGCCGCCACCGCCGAGCTTGGCGTAGGAGGGGTGGGCGAGCTGGAGCTTGCGGTTGAAGACGGAGACCCGGCCCGCGAACATCGCCCGGGTGCCGGGCAGCAGCTCCTGGTGCGGCTTGTGGACGCCCCGGCCGAAGAAGACGAGCTGGAGCCGTCCGCTGCCGTCGGTGATCGTGACCTCCAGCCGCTTGCCCTTGCCCCCGTTGAAGGTGTGCACCCGGGCGTCGGCGACCTGCGCCACCACGGTCACGTCCTCGTCCAGTGGCAGCTCGGAGAGTCGGGTGAGCTGGCCCCGCTCCTCGTAACGGCGCGGATAGTGGTGCAGGAGGTCACCGACGGTGGCCAGGCCGAGCTGTTCGGCCAGCACCTTGGCGGTGGCGGCGCCCAGCGTCGTCCGCAGCGGGGCGTCCAGCGGTTCAGTCACGGGTCCGTCCAACGGGTCGTTCAGGCGTTCTTCCGGCACGAGCACACGTCCCATTGCACACCACACCTCGGACAGTCCCGGCAACCTGTGGATAACCGCTGGTCATGGCCGTGCGGCGGACCTAGGATGGCGCGGGTCTCCCCACCGGCCCGCCGCGATCACCGACTTCCGGGATCGCCCGACCCGCGCCGCGCTCCACCCCCCACCGGCGCAGCGACGATGACTTCAGAGACCTCCGCCCACAGGGCTACCCCGTCCGGCTCCTCCGACGACTCCTCCGGTACTTCCGGTACTTCCGGTCACACCTTCCAGGTCGATCTCCGTGGCCTGGTGGATCTGCTCTCCCACCATCTCTACTCCAGTCCCCGGGTCTATCTGCGCGAGCTGTTGCAGAACGCCGTGGACGCGATCACCGCCCGGCGGGCCGCCGATCCCGAGGCCCCCGCCGAGGTCCGGCTCACCGCCGACGGCCATACCCTGCGCGTCGAGGACAGCGGGATCGGCCTCACGGAGTCCGATGTCCACACCCTCCTCGCGACCATCGGCCGCAGTTCCAAGCGCGATGGTCTGGAGTCGGCGCGCTCGGAGTTCCTCGGCCAGTTCGGCATCGGGCTGCTCGCCTGTTTCGTGGTCGCCACCGAGATCCGGGTGGTCAGCCGCTGTGCGCGCCAGCCCGACTCCGTACCCGTCGAGTGGACCGCACGCGACGACGGTTCGTACACCGTGCGGACCCTGCCGCTGAGCGCGCGCCCGGCGGCGGGCACCACGGTGGAGCTGCGGGCCCGGCCCGGTGCCGGGGAGTGGCTGACCGAGGAGCGGGTGCTGGCGCTCGCGCGGGACTTCGGCTCGCTGCTGCCCTATGACGTACGCGTCGGGGAGAGCGCCGTCACCGGGCTCCCCGCGCCCTGGGAGCGCGCGCATCCGAGCCCCGCCGCCCGCCGGGTGGCGCTCGCCTCGCACTGTCACGAACTGTTCGGCTTCACCCCGCTGGACTCGCTGGAACTGGACGTTCCGCTGGCCGGGGTGCGCGGGGTCGCCTATGTGCTGCCGTCCGCCGTCAGCCCGGCGCAACGCCTGGGCCACCGGGTGTACCTGAAGGGCATGCTGCTCACCGACCGGGCCGATGACCTGCTGCCGGAGTGGGCCTTCTTCGTCCGGTGTGTGATCGACACCGACACCCTGCGGCCGACCGCGTCCCGGGAGGCGCTGTACGCGGACGAGACGCTCGCCGCCGTCCAGGAGGCCCTGGGCGCGCGGATCCGGGAGTGGCTGACCACGCTGGCGGCGGGCGATCCCGAGCGGCTCGCGGCGTTCCTGGCCGTGCACCACCTCGGGGTGAAGTCGCTGGCCCGGCACGACGGGGACATGCTGCGCACCATGCTGCCGTGGCTGCCGTTCGAGACGACCGACGGCCCGGTGTCGCTGGAGGAGTTCGCCCGGCGCCACCCGGTGGTGCACTTCACCCGGACCGTGGAGGAGTTCCGTCAGGTCGCGCCCATCGCCTCGGCGCAGGGCATCGGTGTGGTCAACGGCGGCTACACCTACGACACGGACCTGGTGGAGCAGCTGCCCTCGGTCCGTCCGGGCACCGCGGTCGCCGAACTGGACACGGACACCGTCACCGCCTGCCTCGACCCCGTCGACGCGGCCGACGAGCTGGCGCTCGCGGGCTTCCTGGCCATCGCGCGCGCCCGGCTCGACACCCTCGGCTGCGATGTGGCGCTGCGCGCCTTCCACCCGCTGACCGTGCCCGCGCTCCACCTCGACGACCGCACCGCCCGTCATGAGCGGGCCCGCGCCGACGCCGAGGAGCAGGCGGACGACCTGTGGGCGGGCATCCTCGGCTCGCTGCGCGGCAGCGCGCCCCGGGCCCGGCTGGTGCTCAACCACCGCAGCCCGCTGATCCGCCGGATCAGCTCCCTTGGTGACGCGGAACTGACCGGCACCGCCGTCGAGGCGCTGTACGGACAGGCGCTGCTGATGGCCCAGCGACCGTTGCGGCCCGCTGACTCCGCACTGCTCAACCGGGCCTTCGCGGGCCTGCTGGAGTGGACCACCCACGATCAGGAGAACGGCCGATGACCGCCGCCACGACCCTGCGCCAGGCCCTGCGGGAGAACCTGGACGAGCCCGAGGGCCCCGCGCGCAACGCCCGCGCCGAGCGGATCTTCGCCGACATCGAGGCCGCCGGGGACACCGGTCTGCTGATCGACGGCCTCAACCACCTGATGCAGGTCTACAACTACAGCTCCGAGGCGGACAAGATGTTCGTCCCCTTCGCCCGGTTGCTGCGGATGTGGGACGAGCGGCCGGACGCCTTCGACCAGCACCAGTCGCACACCCTGTTCTGGATGTTCAAGTGGGTGTCCAGCGGCATGATCGACCAGCCGCACATCCCGCTCGCCTCCATCGAGACGTGGCAGGCGGAGATGGAGCGCCGCTACCGCGTCGCGGGCCACTCCGAGCGCGCCGTGCGCCAGGGGGAGCTGCGGATCGCCCGCCATCTCGGCGATGACGAGCGCGCCCGGCGCGCGTACGACGCCTGGCAGCGCGCCGACCGTGACGACAAGAGCGACTGCCGCGCCTGCGAACTGCACGCCCAGGGCGAGTGGCAGGCGCACAACGGCGACGACAAGGGAGCGCTGGAGACCTGGCGCCCGGTGCTGGAGGGACAGTTCACCTGCGCCCATGAGCCGCACGCCGTCCTGGCGTCGTCCCTGCTGCCGCTGATGCGCCTGGGGCGTACGGAGGAGGCGCGCGCCCATCATCTGCGCGGCCACCGTCTCGTACGCGCCCATGAGTCGATGCGCGAGTCGCTCGCCGAGCACATCGAGTTCTGCGCGCGGACGGGCAACGAGGGGCGCGGGCTCGAACTCCTCGCCGAACGCCCCGCGTACTTCACCGACCCCGGGGAGCCCTCCAGCCTGATGGGGTACCTGGCCGTGACGGCGCTGCTGGCCGACCGCCTGGTGACGCTCGGGCTCGGGGAGACGGATATGCCCGGCCCCGGGGAGCGCGCGTGGACGGCGCGCGAACTGGCCACGCACGCTCGGCGTGAGGCCCTGGCGATAGCCGCCCGCTTCGACGAGCGCAACGGCAGCGCGGAGGTGAGCGCGCTGCTACGGGAGCGCATGGACGGCGCGCCCCTGGTGGAGCGGCTGCCGCTGGGGTTGCGCGCCACGACACCGCGCCCCACCGCCCCTCGCCCCACCATCGCCGCCCCACCCCTCGCACAGACCCCCGGGACCTCCCTGGAGGAGCTGCTGACCGAGGCGCGACACCGGAGCGAGGCCCACCGGCCGGACGCGGGCGACGCCTGGCGGGCCGTGGTGGCCGCCGCCCGCCACGAGGGCGTCGAGCTCGACCCGCTCGACCTCGCGGAGATCGACGAGTACCGGGGTCTCGACCGCGAGCCGCCCGCCGAGTCCGCCGACTGCTTCGCCTCCGCCGCCGCCCACTACGGCGCCGCGGGCGCCGAGGACCGTGCGGTGGCCGCCCGGGCCCGGGCCGCGTACGCGCGCTGTCTCGCCGGGGACCGCGCGGCCGCGCTGGCCGATGTCGAGTCCGCCCTCGACCGGATCGAACGGCTGCGTACGGAGGGCGCGGCGCGGCCGCGTGAGATCAGCCGGGTCCTCGTCTGCCGGGCCCGGATCCACGAGGACCGTCTTCAGGGCGCCGAACAAGCCGGGGACGAGGCGGAGGGCGGCGCGGCGCTGGAGGCCCTGGAGGAGGCGGCCAGGGGGCTGGTGGAGTTCGCCGAACCCCACCGCGCGGATCCCTCCGTGGCACTCAACCTCGCCGAGGCCCTGGCGTTCCTCGGCCTGGTCGCGCGCTACCAGGGTGACGTGGAGGCCGCCGCCGATCTGTACGAGCGCTCCGCCGAGACCAGTGTGGCCGCGGGCCGCCCCTGGGCCGCGGTCAGCTCCGAGGTGTCGCTCTCCGCGCTCAGCCGCCAGCTCGGCGACACCGAGCGCGCCGTGCGCGCGGCCCGCGCCGCCCTGGAGCACACCTCCGGCTACGGCCGGCCTCCCGGGCTGAGCAGGCTCCACCTCCAGCTCATGGAGTGCCTGACGGACGCGGCGAACGCCAAGGACGCCAAGGACACAGACAGCACAGAGGGCCCAAGGAGCCCAGCGGACACAGGGGGCTCAGCGGACACCACCGGGCTCGCGGAGGCCACCGAGCACGCCCTCCAGGCGGCGCACTGGGCCGACGAGGCGGGCGAGAGCACCGGGATCGGCGCCTACGCGCGCCACCGGCTGGGCGGGCTGCTGCTGCGCCGGGACCGCGTGGACGAGGCCGCCTCCGTCCTGGAGGCCGTCCTGCCCGATCTCACCGCCGACGAGCACGGCGACGGCATGATCGTGCAGACCCTGCACTGGCTCGGCGACTGCCTCATCACCCTCGGCGACCCGCGCGGCGCGGCCGAGCAGTACCTCAAGGGCGCCGACATCGCCCGGACCTGGCCCGAACAGCGTGGTCACGCCATGCTGGCCAACCTCGCCGCCGAGTCCCTCTTCCAGGCCGACCTGAACACCGAGGCCGAGCTGGCCTACCGGCGCGCGGGCGAGCTGTGGCGGAGTGTCGGGGACCCGCACGGGTGGGTGCGCACCCTGCGGGTGCGGGCCTGGATCGCCCTGCGGGACGGCCAGGCCGGTCCCGACGCGGCGCGGGAGCTGATGGCCGAGGCGGCGGCCGTCTGTACGGCGGAACTCGCCGCGCTGGAGGCCCCGTCCGTACAGACGGCTCAGGGATCCGGCCGTACGGACGGGACGGAGGCGGCCCGGGCGCTCCGGGCCGAGCTGGGCGAGACCCACCGGCAGACCGCCGAGGTGCTCGTCAACACGGTCCCCGGGGTGCCCGGGGACGAGGACAGCAGCGGCGCCGCCCGCGCCGCCTACGAGACCGCCCAGGGGCCCGCGGCCCTCGCCGTCGACATCTTCGCCGCCCTGGGTGACGGATACGAGCGGGAGCGGGCGCGCTGTCTGCTGCTGGCCGGGTGGCTCGCGGCGGATCTGGGCGACGCGGACGCGGCGGTCGCGCGGGCGCGTGAGGCGGTCATCCACGCCGAGGCGGCGGGCGACGCCGAGGACCTCCTCCACGAGGCCGCCTCCCTGGTCGCGAACGCCGACTCCTGACGCCGCCGCTCGTGGAGGGACCCGGCTGGATCCCTCCACGAGCGTCACTCCACGCCGAGCAGGAGCAGCGGGCCGCCGGGCCCGGCCGGGTAGTGGAGGATGTCCACCGCCAGATGGGTCGCACGGACATGGCGGTCCAGATGCTCCCGCAGCTCTTCCCCGTCCGGGACGGCCGCGCCCGTGATCAACGTCACCAGCTCACCCCCGGCGGCCAGCATCCGGTCCAGGACCGCCGCCGCCGTCCGGGCCACATCGGCGCCGATCACAGCGACATCCCCGTCGACCAGCCCGAGTACGTCCCCCGCCTGGCACACCCCCGCCGAGGTCCACGCCTGCCGTTCCGCCACGATCAGCTCGGCGTACCGGGTGGCCCCGGCGGCGGCGGTCATCGCGACCACGTCCTCGTCGAAGCCCCGGTCGGGCTCGTGGACGGCGAGGGCGGCGAGCCCCTGGACAGCGGCCCGGGTGGGGATCAGGGCGACCCTGACGCCCTCGGCGCGGGCCTGCTCGGCGGCGGCCCCGGCGGTGTGGCGCAGCTCCGCCGCGTTGGGCAGCAGGACGACCTCACGGGCGTGGGCACGGCGGATCGCGTCCACCAGCTCCCCGCTGGCGGGCGGCTCACCGGGGCGGGCCAGCACGGTGGCGGCGCCCGCGCCCGCGCACAGCTCCACCAGCCCCTCGCCGGGCACGACGACCACCACGGCCCGCTGCGTCCGCTCCCGTACCGGGGCGGCGTCATACGCGGGCGAGGAGGCGAAGTGGGTGATCCGGATCCGGTACGGGCGGCCCGCCTCCACCCCCGCCTCGACGGCGGCTCCCGCGTCATCGACATGGACGTGGACGTTCCAGAGCCCGTCGCCGCCGACCACCACCAGGGAGTCGCCGAGCGCGTCCAGGCGTTCCCTCAGCTTCACCACGGCCGTGTCGGGGGCCTCCAGCAGATAGATCACCTCGAACACGGGCCCGCCGGAGGCGCAGGGGTCGATCAGGACGGGCGCCGCGGTCCGGGAGGTGACCGGCGCGGACGGCGCCTCGCCCGTCACGGTCGCCAGCAGCGCGCCGAGCACGGTGAGCAGGCCGCGCCCGCCCGCGTCGACCACTCCGGCCCGGCCCAGGACGCCGAGCTGCCCCGGCGTGGCCTCCAGCGCCGCGCGGGCCCCCTCGTACCCGGCCCGGACCGCCTCTTCCGGCTCCCTCAGGGCCGCCTCGGCCGCCGCCGACGCCACGGTCAGAATGGTCCCCTCCACGGGGTGCGCGACCGCTTCCCGGGCCAGCTCCGCCGCCCGCGCCAGCGCCTCGGCGAGCCCCTCCCCCGCGCTGACCCGCTCCGCCATCCCCCGGAGCAACTGGGCGAGGATCGTGCCGGAGTTCCCCCGCGCCCCGATCAGCGCGCCATGTGCCATGGCCCGTACGGCGTCGGCCGGGGCGGGTTCGATCGCCCCCGTCTCATGCGCGGCGAACACCGCCTCCACGGCCTGCGCCGCCGACTCGACGGTCAGATAGAGATTGGTCCCGGTGTCCCCGTCGGCGACCGGGTAGACATTGATCGCGTCGATCTCCTCGCGCTCCCGGCCGAGCGCCTCAAGCGCCCGGGAGCACCAGTCGCGTACCGCTGCGGCGTCCAGTGTCTGCGGCACCTGGTGATCCTCCTCGTACGGCCCGGTCAGGGCCGTGGGCTGCCATGGGCGGGGTCGCATCGCAGGGTAGACCCGCCCTGGGGCACGCCATGGCCGGTGGGCGGCGGGGCGGGGGCCGAAGCGGTCATGGTAGTTTCGTTGTGCGGACGCAGTCGTTGTATGCTGCTCCGGTTGCCTGATGAGAATCAGGCCGTTCCCCCGGCAAAGCCACCAATCAGCCTCACTGATTTCCGGCACGCCGGATTTCACTGTAAGTGCATCTGAAGTCTTTGGAGTGACCCGTGGCTGCCAACTGCGACGTCTGCGGCAAGGGGCCGGGCTTCGGCAACAACATTTCGCACTCGCACCGCCGTACGTCTCGTCGCTGGAACCCGAACATCCAGCGCGTGCGTGCCGTGGTCGGTCGGACGCCGAAGCGGCTCAACGTCTGCACCTCGTGCATCAAGGCCGGCAAGGTCTCGCGCTAATCGCGACGGTGTCGTCGTAGCGCAGCCCTTTCCGGTTGCTTTCTGAAAGCCGGTCCACCTCTGGTGGGCCGGCTTTCTGCTGTGCGCGTCCCGCCCGTGTCCGGGGGCACGCAGGGGCCACGGTGGCCCGGCATGGCGATCCGGCGCGCACCCGCCGTCATCCACCCCCGTCACCACGTCCACCGCTCACGCCACCCGCCGAGGGAAACCAGCGACTCAGCGACCACCTCCACGATCGCGGCCAAGGCCGCCAACCGCGCCAGGCCGAGATCTCAGAGATATACTCGATATACGAGTTGATATCTCAGGAGGCGCACGCATGAGCCGCACAGTGATCGATCTGGACGACGAACTGCTGGCCGATGTGGCGCAGGCACTGGGCACCAGCACCAAGAAGGAGACCGTCAACACCGCCCTGCGGGAGGTCCTGGAGAACCGGCGCCGAGCCCTCGCCCTCGTCCGGCTGCGCGCCGCGGCGGTCGACGGCGGCTTCGACCTGGACCTCTTCGACGACAAGCGGAACTACCGGCGGTGAGCGCGGCACAGTTCCTCATCGACACCAGCGCCCTCGCCCGCTTCCTCCGCCAGGACGCCGAACAGCACGGCTGGGATCAGGCGGCGGCGGCCGGCCTCATCGCGACCTGCCCGATCACCGAGCTGGAGTTCTTCTACAGCGCGCGATCGGCCGAGGACCGCGCCCGGGGTGTCGAGGACTTGCGGATAATCTTCGGCTGGGTCCCCGTCGACGACCGCGCGTACGACCGCGCCTGGCAGGTCCAGGAACTCCTGACCCGACGGGGACAGCACCGCGGCGCCGGCCCAGTCGACCTCGTCGTCGCCGCGACGGCGGAGTTGCAGGGCCTGACCCTGCTGCACCGCGACCGTGACTTCGACTGCATCGCGTCCGTCACCGGCCAGGCCATGCAGTGGTACGGCCCCGGACCCGGCAAGTAGCGGCACCGCAGGTCATGTACGAGGTGGGCACAGCGGGCTCCGCGTCGCGTGACCCCCGCGCCCACCCGGACACACCCCGCACGGGGCTACGGGAACGCCCAGGCGTGGTGGACCGGCCCGATGCCCGCTCCCAGGGGGAACCCGGCGGCTATCGCCCCCGTCACATACCGCTTCGCCCGCGCCGCCGCCTCCGGCACCGGCAGTCCCCGCGCCAGCCCGCACGCCAGGGCCGATGCCAGCGTGCACCCCGTGCCATGGGTATGGCGGTTGTCATGGCGCGGGGCCGTGAACCAGTGGTGTTCGGTGCCGTCGGTGAGCAGGTCCACCGCGTCCCCCGCCAGATGACCGCCCTTGATCAGCGCCCAGCGCGGTCCGAGCGCCAGGACGGCGTCGGCGGCCCGGCGCATCCCGTCCTCGTCGTGGACCTCGATCCCGGTGAGCTGGGTGACCTCGTCCAGGTTGGGGGTGGCCACGGTGGCCACCGGGAGCAGTCTCCCCCGTACCGAGGCGAGCGCCGAGGCGGCCAGCAGGGAGTCACCGTGCTTGGAGACCCCGACGGGGTCCACGACCACCGGCGCGGCGGTCTCGGCGAGGAGGGCGGCGACGGTCTCCACCAGGGCGGCGGAGGAGAGCATGCCGGTCTTCACGGCCTGGACGCCGATGTCGTCGACGACGCCGCGGTACTGGGCGCGTACGGCCTCCACCGGCAGTTCCCAGACGCCCTGGACACCCAGGGAGTTCTGGGCCGTCACGGCGGTGACCACGCTCATGCCGTGGGTGCCGAGGGCGAGCATCGTCTTCAGGTCGGCCTGGATCCCGGCGCCGCCGCCGGAGTCGGAGCCCGCGACGGTCAGCACCCGGGGCGGCGCGGTGCGGGACGGGCCGGGGGCGGAGGGCACCTCGGGGGCGCCATGCCGGTGGTCGCTCACGCGGGGCTCCCGAAGTGGTCCCAGCCGCCGGCGGAGTGCCAGGGCGCCCCGTCGACGGTGACCTGGGGCTGGCCGGCGGCGTGCAGCACCTCGCCGATGACCTTCCAGCGGGCGGGCAGCTTGGTGTCGGCGGGGAAGGTGGCGACGATCGCGTGGTCCTCGCCGCCGGTCAGCACCCACTGGAGCGGGTCGACCCCGACGGCCTGGCCGATGTCGTGCATCTGGCTGGGAACGTCCAGAGCGCCGGAGCGCAGGTCGATCCGGACGTGGCTGGCGTCCGCGATATGCCCGAGATCGGCCACGAGCCCGTCACTGACGTCGCACATCGCGGTCGCGCCGAGCCCGGCCGCCGCCGGTCCCGCGTGGTACGGGGGCTCGGGGCGCCGGTGCGCCTCGACGAAGGCCCGGGGCGAGCGGAAGCCCCGGGAGAGCACCGCGTGCCCGGCGGCGGACCAGCCGAGCCATCCGGTGTAGGCGACGACGTCGCCGGGGCGGGCGCCGGACCGGGTGACCGGTTCGTGGTGGCGCAGATCGCCGAGGGCGGTGATGGCGAGGGTGATCACGTCCCCGCGTACGACATCGCCGCCGACCACGGCCGCGCCCGCGACCTGGCACTCGTCGCGGATGCCGTCCATCAGCTCGGTCGGCCAGGTGACGGGCAGCTCGGCCGGGACCACCAGGCCGAGCAGCAGCGAGGTCGGGACGGCGCCCATGGCCGCGATGTCGGCCAGGTTCTGCGCGGCGGCCTTGCGCCCCACGTCGTACGCGGTCGACCAGTCACGGCGGAAGTGCCGCCCCTCAAGGAGCACGTCCGTGCTCGCCACGACCCTGCGGTCGGGCGCGGCCACGACCGCGGCATCGTCGCCGGGGCCGATCCGGACCGCCGGGGTGGAGGTGAGCCGGGCGGTCAGCTCTCTGATGAGGCCGAACTCTCCCAACTCGCCCACAGTGCCCTTCACCCGAGTCTCACCTCTCCATCGTCACCACCGGGGGCCTCCCCCGGTGGAGGAAACTGCCCGCTCGCGCTCGCGAGCGGGCCACGCCGTGGGTACCGTCGATAGCGCCCGTCGCGGCGGCACCCGATCCGTTCCCGTCACCATGGCCGGTCACCGGGTGCCTTCCGGACACGTCACACCATCGGCGCCACGCCGTCGACGGCACCGGGTGCCCAGGTCTCCCCGTGGCCCGTGGCGACGCGGTACCGTGGCGTCCCTCTCTCCCCCGGGGTCCTCCCACCGACGGTAGGGGAAATGATCCTCGGGCCGCCCTGGAGGTTCCGTGGTACAGGCGTACATCCTGATTCAGACCGAAGTGGGCAAGGCGTCGACCGTCGCCGAGGTCATCGGGAAGATCCCAGGAGTGATCCGGGCCGAGGACGTCACCGGCCCCTATGACGTGATCGTGCGCGCGCAATCCGACACGGTCGATGAGCTGGGCCGTCTGGTGGTCGCCAAGGTCCAGCAGGTGGAAGGCATCACCCGCACCCTGACCTGCCCGGTCGTGCACCTGTAGCCCCCGTCTACGCTTGGCCGGTGACTTCCGCCAGCCGATCCGTCCCGCTCTCCGTCACCGCCGTGGTGCTGCTCGCCGTCGCGGGCTGCTCCACCACGGACGCGGCGGCCCCGGTCGCGGTTCCCAGCCCGCCGTCCGAGCAGGCCCTCCTCTGTGCGGCGCTGCACGAGAGGCTGCCCGATACGGTCGGCGGTGAGGACCGCGCCGACCCGGAGCCCGCGTCGGATCTGACCGCGGGCTGGGGCGACGCCGCGATCGTACTGCGCTGTGGCGTCCCCCGGCCGGAACGGATGGGAGATCCTCAGGCGGATGCCGTGGAGGCGGACGGCGTCAACTGGCTCCTGGAGCAGCGGACCGAGGGGCCTCGGTCCACCCGGTTCACCACCACCTACCGCGAGGCGTATGTGGAGGTGACGCTGGGCGAGCGGTACACGCATGACGCGACCCCGCTGGCGGAGCTGGCGGACGCGGTGCGCGCGACCGTACCCGCGACCATCGAGATCCCGCCGGACCCGCCGCGGGACCAGGGGGCCGAGCCCTCGGTACCGCCCGTGGACCCCCCGGCGAGCGCGGCGGCCGGGACGCCCGCGCCGGGGGCCGTGAGCCCCTCCCATCGCCACTGACCCGTCCCGGGCCCGGGACGGGTCAGTGTGGCGACGCGGTACGGGAGTGCCGGGGCGTCTCGCTAGCGCAGCCCCGTGGTGCGCCGCAGCGCGGCCTGGATCAGCCGGTCGACCAGCTCGGGGTAGTCGACCCCGCTCTCCTGCCACATCCGCGGGTACATCGAGATCGGGGTGAAGCCCGGCATCGTGTTGATCTCGTTGATGACGAAGCTCCCGTCCTCGGTGAGGAAGAAGTCCGCCCGGACCAGGCCCTCGCAGGCGCACGCCTCGAACGCCGCCACCGCGAGCCGCCGCACCTCGGCGGTCTGCTCCTCGGTCAGCGGCGCGGGCACGATCCCGGCGGCGGAGTCGATGTACTTCGCCTCGAAGTCGTAGAAGTCGTGCGCCTGGACCGGCGGGATCTCGGCGGGCACGCTGGCGCGCGGCCCGTCCTCGAACTCCAGCACCCCGCACTCGATCTCACGGCCCCGCAGCAGCGCCTCGACCAGGATCTTCGGGTCGTGGCGGCGGGCCTCCTCGATCGCCTCGTCGAGCCCGGCGGGATCGCTGACCTTGGTGATCCCGATGGAGGATCCGGCGCGGGCGGGCTTCACGAAGAGCGGCCAGCCGTGCTCCCCGGCGAAGTCGGTGATCCGCCGGCGGCAGGCGGCCGGGTCGTTCTCCCAGTCGCGGGGCCGGATGACCTCGTACGGCCCGACGGGCAGGCCGAAGGAGACGAAGACCCGCTTCATGTACTCCTTGTCCTGGCCGACGGCCGAGGCCAGGACACCGGAGCCGACATAGGGCACACCGGAGAGCTCCAGCAGCCCCTGGAGGGTGCCGTCCTCCCCGTACGGACCGTGCAGCACCGGGAAGACGACGTCGACCTCGCCGAGCGCCTTCGGCACCGCGCCCGGTTCGCTGTAGACGACCTCGCGGTTGCCCGGGTCGACGGAGAGCGCCACCACGCCGTCCTCGGACTCCGTGAGCTCCTCGACGCTCGGGGTCCGGCGGTCGCTGATGGCCATCCGCTCGGGTGAGTCGGCGGTCAGCGCCCAGCGGCCGTCGACGGTGATGCCGATCGGCAGCACGTCGTAGGCCGTCCGGTCGATGGCCCGCAGCACGGCACCGGCGGTGACCACGGAGATCCCGTGTTCGGAGCTGCGCCCGCCGAAGACGACGGCCACACGCGGCTTGCGGGTGGGCTGACCGGCGCCGAGGCGCTCACCACCCTGCGGTTCGGGGCTCTGGAGGAGGTTCTCAGTGCTCATATCGGGTCGAGCGTACCTGTTCGAAGGACCGATTCCTCCTCCCGCGCGCCCGTGCCCTGGCCCGTGGCCGCGTCAGGGCGCCCCGCCCGGCCGTTCGGTGGCGTTCGGGCTGGGCGGCGGGCTCGGTCGGGTCCGGGCGGGGCCGGGCGGCTCAGTGGCGTTCGGGTTTCGCCGTACGGGACATGAGGTCCCCCAGCGCGGCCAGCGGGGACTTGCCCTCGTGGACGATGGAGACGACGGTCTCGGTGATGGGCATGTCGACACCGTGGCGGCGGCCCAGTTCCAGCACCGACTCACACGACTTGACGCCCTCGGCGGTCTGCCGGGTGACCGCGATGGTCTCCTGGAGCGTCATCCCCTTGCCGAGGTTGGTGCCGAAGGTGTGGTTCCGGGAGAGCGGCGAGGAGCAGGTGGCCACCAGGTCGCCCAGGCCCGCGAGGCCGGAGAAGGTCAGCGGGTCGGCGCCCATCGCCAGGCCGAGCCGGGTGGTCTCGGCCAGCCCCCGGGTGATCAGGGAGCCCTTGGTGTTGTCGCCCAGACCCATCCCGTCGGCGATACCGACGGCGAGCCCGATGACGTTCTTCACCGCGCCGCCGAGTTCACAGCCGATGACGTCGGTGTTGGTGTACGGACGGAAGTACGCGGTGTGGCAGGCCCGCTGGAGCCGCCGCGCGACCTCCTCGTCCTGGCAGGCGACCACGGCCGCGGCGGGCTGGCGCTGGGCGATCTCCTTGGCGAGGTTGGGCCCGGTGACGACGGCGACCCGCTCGGCGGGTACCCGAGCGACCTCCTGGACGACCTCGCTCATCCGCTTGGCGCTGCCGAGTTCGATGCCCTTCATCAGGGAGACGAGGACGGTGTCGGCGGGAAGCTTGGGCGCCCACTGGGCGAGGTTGCCGCGCAGGGTCTGCGAGGGCACGGCGAGCACGGTGAAGTCGGCCCCGTCGAGGGCCTCGGCCGGGTCGGTGGTGGCCCGCAGGGTCGGCGGCAGCTCGATGCCCGGCAGATAGTCGGGGTTGGTCCGGGTGGTGTTGACGGCGTCCGCGAGTTCGGCGCGGCGGCCCCAGAGGGTCACCTCACAGCCCGCGTCCGCGAGGACCATGCCGAAGGCGGTCCCCCAAGATCCGGTGCCGAAGACGGCTGCCCTGGCGGGGTGTGTCACTTCTTTCCTTCCCCTGCGGCCTTGCGGCGCTGTTCCGCGCGGGCCTTGCGGTGGTCGTACGGCTCGTCCGGCGCCTTCTCGCCGCGCACCTCCTCCAGGAGGGCGGTGATGTCGGCCATGATGGCCTCGGTCGCCTCACGCAGCAGCTCGGGCGTGGGTTCCCGATCGTAGAACCTGTCCAGATCGACCGGTGGTCCGGCCCGCACGATCAGGGTCTTACGGGGGAACAGCCGCATCTTGTCCGTCCCGGCGTACGGCGGTACGGCGAGATTGGCGCCCCACTGGGCGACCGGGATCACGGGCACCCGGGTCTGGAGCGCGATCCGGGCGGCGCCGGTCTTCCCGGCCATGGGCCACATCTCGGGGTCTCGGGTGATGGTGCCCTCGGGATAGAAGGCGACGCATTCGCCCCGCTCGATCGCCTCGACGGCGGCGCGGAAGGCGTCCAGGGCGTCGGTGGACTCACGGTAGACCGGGATCTGACCGGTCCCCCGGAGCATCATTCCGACGAACGGGACGGAGAACAGCGGCGCCTTCGCCAGAAAACGCGGCACCCGCCCGGTGTTGTACTGGTAGTGCGCATAGGAAAGGGGATCGAGATACGAGTTGTGATTCACCGTGGTGATGAACCCGCCCTCGGCCGGAATGTGCTCCATTCCCCGCCAGTCCCGCTTGAAGAGAAGGAGCAGCGGGGGCTTGGCGATGACCGCCGCCAGGCGGTACCAGATGCCGATTCTACGGCGGGACACTCGGACACCCTTCTCTCTCCACCGGACCGGGGGCCGGTCACCGGGGGTCAAGTGTCGCCCCGGGCCCCTGCTCTGTCGAGGACACCGTACGCCCCGGTCACCAGGGCGGCCCTTCGGAGCCGTCCGGCGCCGGGTCACAATGAGCCCCGGCACACGGCCACAATGGGCTCCCGGCACACATGGACGGAGACGTCGTCACGAACACCGACCCGATGACCGGCTGGTCCCTGGTCGTCCCGCTGAAGCCGCTCGTTCGCGCCAAAAGCAGGCTGACGGCCGCCGTCGGTGACGCCCTGCGGCCACGGCTGGCGCTGGCGTTCGCGCTGGACACGGTGGGTGCGGCGCTGACCTGCCCGGCCGTGGCCGGTGTGGTCGTTGTCACGGACGACCCCGTGGCGGGCGAGGCGCTCACCGCGCTGGGCGCGCGGATCGTGCCGGACCGGCCCGCCGCCGGACTCAACGCGGCGCTGGCGCACGGCGCCGCGGCCCTGCGGACGGCCCGGCCCGGCGCGCCGGTGGCCGCGCTCAACGCCGATCTGCCCGCGCTGCGCCCCGGGGAATTGGCACGCGTCCTCGACCGCGCGGCCGCATTTCCCCGGGCCTTTCTGCCGGACGCCGCCGGTGTGGGGACCACATTGCTCACGGCCCGGGCCGGAGTGGAATTGCGGCCCTGTTTCGGGGGACCGTCACGACGGCGGCATTCCGCGTCGGGCGCGGTGGAAATCCTGCTGCCGGGTGTGGATTCGGTCCGCCGGGACGTGGATACCGGCCACGATCTGACCGAGGCCCTCGCGCTGGGGGTGGGCCCCCACACCTCGGGCCGTCTCTCCTGCGCGGCGGGCGCCCGCGACGCCTGAGGCCACGGCCGGGCGCCCGGGGGCCGGGTCGGCACGGTTCCTCCCGGCCGGAAGGCACCCCGGCGCCACGCCCGGTCCGTGGGTCCGTCCCACCGCCGGGCGCCCTCCGCCGGTGCCCCGGGGGTTACGGGGGGGGGACCGTCCGGCGCCATGGGCCACACCGGCGCTCCGGTGCCGGGAGGGCCTAGGGCCTGTCTGATGGATCAGGTTGGGTCAGGGAGCGGGGTCTGGTGCATGGGGCCTCCCCAGGCCCGCCAGGGCCGAGGGGAAGGATCGCAAGGCGGAGGATGGGGGTCCCCCCGGGCGGAGCCTGGGGGAGAGTCACTGCGGTGGGGGTACTCCCCCAGGC
>NZ_JBHVHF010000140.1:0-19881 GCF_042800315.1 Streptomyces sp. NPDC057638 | reverse complement strand
GCCCCGGGCAGGGCCCGGAGCCGGCGGTTCGTTCTGGGTGCGGGACCGCCGTCCGCCGCGGGCGCGTACCCGCGGCGGCGCGCCCTCACTTGGCGCAGACCTGCTTGTCCGCCTCGACCTTCTGAACGCCCGCCGGGGCCTTCGCCGGTCCCGTTATCGGCACGCCCGCGCCCTTGAAGTCGGCGCCGAGGGTGAGGGTCATGGAGTCCAGCTCACCGGCCGGGGTGGTGCCCTGCTTGAGCGCCGTGGCGGGCAGCCCCATCAGATCGGCGACCTTACGGGCCTGGTCGGCCTGGTTCGGCGCGAACTCCAGCTGGGTCTTGGCGAGCTTCTCGGGGGCGTTGCCCTCGTTGCTGGACTTGGCCACGCCCTGCTCCAGCTGGAGCCAGCGCAGGGTGCTCAGGGCCACGCCCCGGGTCTCGCTGCCGTTGAGGACCTTCACCCTGACCTCGGAGGGCTCGGCGCGCGGGCCCTTGAGCAGCCCGGCCTGCGCCGCCTTGGCCGCCTTCGCCTTCTGCTCCACCTCGGTCAGCGAGGTGTCGTTCTGGATCATGGCGAAGAGGGGGCGCGCCTGCTCCTCGTTGAGCCGCACGGTCGCGCGGTCGGGGTTGTCCAGCACGGGCACGGTGGTGAAGGTGATGTTCTTCGGGTTCACCTTCGCCAGCTCCAGCGCGAGCGTCTGGAGCTTGCTGATGCTGCCTATCCCGGTGTCGACCGTCAGCGCGCTGGTCGCGGCCTCGGCCAGGTCCCACAGTTTGGCCGGGTTGGTGAGGGTGTCGCCCGACTTCATCTTGCGGATCAGCGAGCTGAGGAACTGCTGCTGGATCTCGATCCGGCTCAGATCGCTGCCGTGGCCCACCGACGACCGGGTGCGGACGAAGGCGAGCGCCTGCTCGCCCTGGATGTTGTGGGTGCCCGCCGGAAGGTTGAGCTTGGACTTGACGTCGTTGATGTCCTTGGCGAGACAGACCGGGACGCCGCCGACCGCCGTCGACATCGTCTTGACGGCGTTGAAGTCGGCCATCATGAAGTGGTCGACCTCTATCCCGGTCAGCTCCTTGACCGAGCGCATGGTGCAGCCCGGGTCGCGTCCGAACTGGCCGAGGCTCTCGTTGAAGCGGACGTTCGGGGTGCCGGGGATGACCTTCGTATCGCCGTCCGTCTTGGTCTCGCAGTCCGGGATGTCCATCACCAGGTCGCGCGGGATGGAGAGCGCGGTGGCGTTGGTGCGGTCCTTGGAGACATGGAAGAGGATCGTGGTGTCGGCGTGACCGGCGCTGTTCTTGTCGCCGTAAGCGCCATTGCCCTTGCCGGTCCGCTTGTCGGTGCCGATGACCAGGATGTTGACGGCCTGGTCCTTCTTGAAGCCGCCGGAACCCGCGCCCGCGACGTCCACCGTGGAGAGGTTGGACTCGAAGTGCTGGTAGACGAGGTAGGCACCGATCCCGCCCGCGACGAGGACGAAGGCGAGCGTGCCGCCGGTCCACATCAGGGCCTTCTTCTTCCGGTTCGCGGCGGGCTTCCGCTTACGGCGGCCCGCGCCCGGCGGCTGGCCCCCGGAGGCGTCACCCGCGTGGCGTGAGCGCTGTGCCGGGACCTCCCGGCCGGGCGCCCCCGCGCGGCGGCCCTGCTGCCCCGGGGCGCGGTGCTCGGGTGAGCGCGGGCCCGGGGCGCGGTGACCGCCGTGATTCACCGGCGGTGCCGCGGGATCCCGGGGTGGTGGGGTGGCACCGTCTCTGGACGAAGAGGTCGCAGCGGAGGGCTGCGCTGGAGGTTGGTCCAGTCGCAGTTCGTAACTGCCGGTCTGCGGGTTGAGCACCCACTGGTCAGCGGGGTCGACACTGTCGCCCCGCCCACGGCTCTGCGCATCCACGGTTGTTTGAGTCCTCCGTCGCTGCCACGCAATGCGCCTCCCCCGAAGGGCGCTCGGTCACTCGGTCCGGCGAGATGATGAACGGCGCGGAATCGATGACCAGATCGCGCCACACTATCCGCCTCATTCAGGTTGGTGCGAGGTCCGTGACGCATTCCACGTCGCTTACACCCGGGCATTCCACCCAATATGTCTGGAGAGCCAACCGGGGTTTGGTCATTGCTTTACCCGTGGGCCCGCTCGGGAGTGTCGTCGACGTCGCGCCCCTAGGCACAGGTGTCCGCCGATGCCCGTGTCCCCGAGAACGCCGGATCCGGGGTGGAGCCGGTGGTGGCCGGGGCGCTCTCCGCGGACGCGGACGCCGACGCCGACGAGGACGGCGACGGGGCCGACAGGGCCGACGACGCCGACGGCCGGGGCGCCGCCTGGGACGTCGGCTCGGCGGCCGGGCTACGGTCCGGTGCGGTCGGCCGGGCTCCAGGTGCGGCGTCCGGGCTGCCACTGGCTCCACTGGCTCCGTCGGCGGAGCCGCTCGCCGAGGGGATCACCGTCACGGAGGTGTCCTCGCGCACCTGTGTGAAGAGCTGTTCCGCGGCGGGCTGCACCAATTCGTCCCGGTTGGGGTTGAGTCGATACGGCTGCCGGGGCACGGTCAGAAAGCGCACCTGGTCGGTCGGGACGCTCTGGACGGACCGGGCCAGGTCATAGAGGTCGCTGAGCGAGTTCAGCCCGGGGTCGGTGGTGAGCGAGCGGGTCGCCGCGTCCAGCACCGGATAGAGCCGGGTCGGATTGAGCAGCACCCCACTGCTCTGCACCTCCTCCACCAGCGCGGCGAGGAAGTCCTGCTGGCGGCCGATGCGCTCGGTGTCGCTGCCGTCGCCGACGCTCTTGCGCACCCGGACGAAGCCGAGGGCGTCCTCCCCGTCGAGCTTCTGCCACCCGGCGGGCAGGTCCAGCCGCGCGTCACGGTCCTGGATGGCGCGGTCCAGGCACATCTCCACCCCGCCGACGGCGTCGACGATCTTCGTGAAGCCGTGGAAGTCGATGACGATGTGGTGGTCGATCCGCACCCCGGTCATCCGCTCGACGGTACGGATGGCACAGGCGGCGCCGCCGAACTCGAACGCCCAGTTGAACTGGGCGAACTGCTCCCGGGTGCGGCCCTCGCCGCCATCGGTGCGGCGGCAGGCGGGAATGGTGACCATCAGGTCGCGCGGGATGGAGATGGCCGTCGCGCTCTGCCGGTCGGCGGCGATGTGGAGCAGGATCGTGGTGTCGGCGCGCTGTGAGCCGCCGTCGTCGCGGCCGTACTTGCGGTTGCCCTTGCCGGAGCGGCTGTCCGAGCCGAGCAGCAGGATGTTCTTGGCGTCCATCACGATCGGTGTCGGACGCTCCTGCTCATAGGTCCTCAACTCGGCGGCGGCCGTGGTGTCGGTGGTGATGTTGCTGTCGAGCTTCCGGTAGAACCACCAGGCCACCCCGGCGGCGGCCAGGACGACGAGCGAGGTGCCGAAGGCCACCCAGCGGATGACCCGGCGCCTGCGGGTGCGGCGGGGGCGGGGAGCGGGAGGCGCGTCACCCGGCGTGTCATCAGGCTTGGTGGCGGGCTTGGTGACCGGTTCGGTGGCGGGTTCGGTGGCCGGTGGTGCCGTGGTGCCGGATGGGGCGGGGTGGTCGTCGCCCCCGGGCTCCGCCGCGGCGGCGGGCCCGGGATCAGGGTCGGTGGTGGAGGCGGGGTCGGTGCCGTCGGATATCCCGGACGGCCCGGGTATCGCGCCGGTCCCGGATATACCGGGCGCCCCGGGCTCGGGGGCGGGGGCCGGTATCGCGGCCTCGGCGGGCTTCCGGGCCGTGGTGGCTTCCCCCGCGCTCTCCGGGGCGATGGCTGCCTGTGTGTCCGCGTCCGTGCCTGTGCCTGTACCGGCGTCTGTGCCTGCGCCCGCGCCCGCGTCCGTGCCTGTGTCCGTGCCGGCGTCCGCGTCCGGCTGAGGGGCGGTGCCCTGTGCGGGCCGCTCATTGCGGGGGCCGTCGGCGTCACCCTCGGCGGAGGCCGTGTCCGGGGCCTCGACGCCGGGCGCCGCGGTGTCCGGGGAGCGCCGCTGCGCGGGCACGGCGGGGCCGTCGCCGTCCGGCGTGGTGCCCTCGTCCGCCAGGGGGCGGGACGACGGGCCGGTCTCAGCGTCCACGGTCGCCGAATCCATGGCGTACGGGGAGCCTTTGAGGTTCTTGGAGTCCTTGAGGTTCTTGGGGTGCTCGCGCTCGTCCCCGGCCCGGCCGTCGGAGCCGGTCGGAGTGCCGGCACTGTCGGTCACGTCTGTGTCCATCCTTCAAGCCGTCAGCGGCGCGCTGGACCGCCGATCTCAGGACTAGACGGCTGAACATCGCGCATGGTTGTGCGGGGAATCACGTGTATCACCGATCATGCCAACGGAGTTGGGGCGGGGATGCGGGCACCCCCACCCCCAGGGCGTCACGCGGCATCGCGCGGAGGTTCGTTGACGGATCCGGAGCGGCCCCACGGAGAGTTCCACGGCACTTCCCGGCAGGGGAGCCGGGGAGGAACCGTGTGGCGGGCCCGGGTGAATCCTCGCAGCAGCCCGGGTGTGATTCCGCGAGGAATCCGGCGGGCGCCGGGGAGAACCCGGAGAAAAATCCCGGACATGCCGTGGAGGTGCTGTGGTGACCTCCGCCGCACCCCCGCGACCCGCTGGGGTGCGGCGGGCCGACGCCCTGGTCAGAGCACGGTGTTGGTGACCCGTTCGCTCGCGACCCGCTGGCTCAGACCCTCGGGGGAGAGCTGGTCGAGATGGCGGCAGAGCACCACCGAACCCCGGGTCGCCAGCGGGGTGAACAGCCCCGCCGACAGCCCCTCCCAGCCTCCGTAGCCGCGCCCGGTCAGCAGCCGGGCGCCGTCGGCGAGCCCGAGCGCGGCGGCGTCCTCGCGGGCCCGGTCCACCACCTCCGTACCGCTCAGGGTCCGGCCGTCGACGGTCAGCGCGGGCGCGGCGGGATCCACCGGGACGTACGGGGCGAACTGGTCGCCCTGGCCGGGCACCTCGACCGCGTAGTCCAGGAAGCCGACGGGGGTCTGCGGGAACCGGCCGCCCAGCGGGCGCAGCGCCAGCGCCACCCGCTCCCCGGAACAGGCCCGCGCCTCCTCCAGCGTGTCCGGGCCGCTGACGACGAGATCGGCGTCAGCGGCCTCGCCCCCGATCTCCACGGTCACCCCGACCGAGGAACAGGCGAGCAGCCAGACGGCGCTCTGCCAGTGCGCGGGCAGCAGCAGCGCCAGCCGGTCACCGGGCTCGGCGGCGAGATCGCCCTGGAGCAGATTGGCCGTCTTGGCCACCCAATTGGCGAAGGTGGCGACGGACAATTCGACGCGCTCACCGGTGGCGTCGTCGTAGAAGGTGATCAAAGGGCGCCCGGGATCCGTGGCGAGCGCGGATCGCAGCAGGTCGGCGGGGGTACGGTCGCTGGAGTTCACCGGCCACAGGGTACGCCGGGCCGGGGGTCGCCCCACCGCCGTACCGGTGACGGGGTCCTCCGGTCGGGGTGAAGCGCCCTGGTCCATCCGGAGGGCGTTGCGGATGGTTCCGCCGCGTTCCGGCGCGCGGAGTCGGCGGCGGCACGCTCCCATATCGCTATGCGTGGATATCTGGCTTCCTCGATAACCGCCGCGGCCTGCGCCGCGCTCGTCCTTCCCCTGGCCCTGCCGTCCGGGGCGCAGGCGGCACCGGAGCGTCCGACGGCCGTTCCGGTCCCCGGCATACCGCCCGACGGCCCAGCGTCCACGGGCCGGTCCGACGACTCAGCCCAGACCCCGGCCGCCGCCAGCCCGGCCGACGCTCCGGCTTCCGACACCCCGGCCGCCGACTCGGACACCACCCCGGCCGCAACCTCAGCCGACGCTCCGGGTTCCGACACCCCGGCCGATGGCCTCAAGGCCACCCCCGGCGTCCCGGGCTCCACCCAGTCGCTCCCCCTCACCCCCCGCACCCGCGCCCCCGCGCCCGGCGGCGAGCGCGTGCTGCGCACCACGGACGTGACCCCCTTCTCGCTGGCCGGGGTGGTCTGGCCGGACCCCGACGCCGAACTGCGCGGTACCGTCCGCGTCCGTACCCGCTCCGCCGCCACCGGCCGCTGGTCCCTGTGGCAGAGCGTCGAGACCCACCAGCACGAGCACGGCGCCGACCCCGACACCCGGGAACGGCGGCGCCCGGTCCGGGGGGCGACCGCGCCGCTCTGGGTCGGCCCCTCCGACGCGGTGGAGGTACGGGTGCGCCCCGCGGCCGGGAAGCGGCTGCCGACGGGGCTCCGGCTCGATCTGGTGGACCCGGGGGAGGCGTCCGCCCCGGCCGGGCGGGGACTCGCGGTCCTGCCCGCCTCGGCCGCCCCGCGCCGGACGACGGCGGCGCCGCAGGCCCGTACCGTCCGGGCGGCCACAGCCCGGACAGCCAAGGCAAAGACCAAGACCAAAGCCAAGGCCGCCCCCTTTGTCGGCCCCCGCCCCCGGATCGTCACCCGCAAGGGCTGGGGCGCCAACGAGTCCCTGCGCCAACGCGGTTTCGTCTACACCCAGAAGGTCAAGGCCGCCTTCGTCCACCACAGCGCCACCGGCAACGGCTACACGTGCAACCAGACTCCCTCCGTCCTCCGCGGTATCTACCGCTACCACGTCGTGAGTAGCGGCTGGCGCGATATCGGCTACAACTTCGCCGTCGACAAGTGCGGGAACATCTACGAGGGCCGGGCGGGTGGCGTGGGCAGGCCGGTCCTCGGTGCCCACACCCTCGGGTTCAACCGCAACAGCATGGGCATCGCGGTCATCGGCACCTACAGTCGCACCACCCCACCGGCCGCGGCGGTGAACGGAGTGGCCCGGCTGACCGCCTGGAAGATCGGGCTCGACCAGGGCAACCCCCGCGGCAAGACCACGCTGACCTCGGGCGGCAGCGGCAAACACCGCAAGGGGAAGAAGGTGCGCTTCAACGTCATCTCCGGTCACCGGGACGGCTTCAGCACCGACTGCCCCGGCACCCGGCTCTACAAGAAGCTCCCCGCGACGCGCAGCGCCTCCGCCCGGCTGCAAGGACGTGGCTGACCGGTACCGGTGGCCCGGGTCCGCCCGGCGGCGGCGGCCCGTACCTGGGCCGTACCGCCGGCCTGCGCCCGACCCGTACCGGTAAGGCGTACCGGTTCCACCGCCGGTGCATAAACTGACCGATCTCGAACGATTGATCCCACGCGGGATCCGGCGGCCCCCTGGCCCCGCGGTCCCGTGGACGGTCCCCACCCGCTCCGGAGCAGGAAGCAGAGACGACACGGTGACAGAAGCGATCCTCCTGGTCGGCGGCAAGGGCACCCGCCTGCGTCCGCTCACCGTCAACACGCCGAAGCCGATGGTCCCGGCGGCGGGCGTCCCCTTCCTCACCCACCAGCTCGCCCGCGCGCGAGCGGCGGGCGTGGAACACATCGTGCTCGCGACCTCCTATCTCGCGGAGGTCTTCGAGCCGTACTTCGGCGACGGCTCCGCGTTCGGGCTGAGCCTGGAGTACGTCACGGAGGTGGAGCCGCTCGGCACCGGCGGCGCGATACGCAACGTCGCCGACCGGCTCCACTCCGGCCCGGACGATCCCGTCCTCATCTTCAACGGGGACATCCTCACCGGCCTGGACATCCGGGCCCTGGTCGCCACCCACCAGGACTCCGGCGCCGATGTCTCCCTCCATCTGACCCGGGTGCCCGACCCGAGGGCCTTCGGTCTCGTCCCCACCGACGGCACCGGCCGGGTCACGGCCTTCCTGGAGAAGCCGCAGACCCCCGAGGAGATCGTCACCGACCAGATCAACGCGGGCGCCTATGTCTTCCGCCGCTCGGTCATCGACACCATCCCCGCCGGGCGCCCGGTCTCCGTGGAGCGGGAGACCTTCCCCGGCCTGCTCAGCGCCGGGGCCCATCTCCAGGGCATGGTGGACTCGACGTACTGGCTCGACCTCGGCACGCCCATGGCGTTCATCCGGGGCTCCGCCGATCTCGTCCTCGGACGGGTGCCCTCCCCGGCGGTGCCGGGGCGGCGGGGCGACCGGCTGGTCCTGGAGTCGGCGAGCGTCGCGCCCGACGCCAAGCTGACCGGCGGCACGGTGGTCTGCGAGGGGGCGACCGTCGCGCCGGGGGCGCGGATCGACGGCAGTGTGATCCTGCGCGGGGCGGTGGTGGAGGAGAACGCGGTGATCTCCTCCTCCCTGGTCGGCTCGGGCGCGCGCGTGGGCGCGCGCACCACGCTCCGGGAGACGGTCATCGGGGACGCGGCCTTCGTCGGCCCCGACAACGAGCTGCGCGACGGCGCCCGCGTCTGGTGCGGCGCCCGTCTCCCCGCCGCCTCCGTCCGCTTCTCCTCGGACCTGTAGACCTTCAGCCGCCCGCCCCCGCCGTCGTCCACCGCGGGGGCGGTCCGGCGTTACGGGAGACACCAGGGCACACGCGGGAGCACCGACGGACCACGCGGGGCCACGACGAGGCCACGCGGGGCCACGACGGACCACGGCGAGGTACGCGCGACCACGGCGAGGTACGCGCGACCACGGACGCCGCTCGCGCCAGGAGCGGCGGGCCCGGATCGCCTACCCTCGAAAGCCCGGGCGCGAAAGGTGGTCGAGAGTTCCCCCCCAGTCCCGCCCCGGTCCAGCCCCCAGCCCAGCCCCCTCCGAGTGAGGACCCGTGTCAGGCCGCTTCGTCTCCCGCCGCACCACCACGCCCGGCGCGCGCACCAGCCCCGAGGCGGGACCCGCCCGCACCCGGGTCTGGACCCCGCCCGCCCCCGTGGACCTGGGTCTCACCCTCGGCCCGCTGCGCCGGGGTCCGGCCGACCCCACCTTCCGGACCGCGCCCGACGGCACGTTCTGGCGGGCCAGCCGCACCCCCGAGGGCCCCGGCACCCTCTGTCTGGCGGCGCGGGGCGCGTCGGTGGAGGCCCGTGCCTGGGGGCCGGGCGCGGAGTGGCTGCTGGCGGGGACCCCGGCGCTGCTGGGCGCGGAGGACGAGCCGGAGTCCTTCACCCCGCGCCACCGGCTGGTCGCGCTGGCCCGTCACCGCAGCCCGGGGCTCCGGCTGACCCGGACCGGTCTGGTGCTGGAGTCGCTGATCCCCTCCGTACTGGAGCAGAAGGTCACCACGGACGAGGCGTACCGCGCCTGGCGGCTGCTGCTGTGGCGCCATGGCGAACCCGCCCCGGGGCCGGCCCCCCGGATGCGGGTCATGCCGGATCCGCGCGGCTGGGCGCTGATCCCCTCCTGGGAGTGGCACCGCGCGGGCGTCGACGACAAGCGGGCCGCCACGATCGTGCGCGCGGCGCGGGTCGCGCGACGGCTGGAGGAGGCGGCGTCGATGGCCCCGGAGGAGGCGATGGCCCGGCTGGAGCTGGTGCCCGGGATCGGGCCGTGGACCTCGGCGGAGACGGTCCAGCGCAGCAATGGCGCTCCGGACGCCCTCACGCTCGGCGATCTGCATCTGCCCCGGATCGTCGGCTACGCCCTCGCGGGCGACCGGGACGCCGATGACGCCACGATGCTGGAGCTGCTCACCCCGTACGCGGGCCAGCGCCACCGGGCCGCCCGGCTGATCCTGCTCGGCGGCCGGGTCCCGCCGCGCCGCACGCCGAAGATGCCCCGCGTGGACATCGGCCTCCTGTAGGTGGCGGGGAGAACCCCGCCACCCAGGTCACCGCACCGTCAGGAAGTCCTCCGCGTCCCGCGCCGCCCGTGCCACGGGCGCCGCCGCCGCGTGCCCGACCGCGACCGCGCCCATGGGGTCCCACTCCTGCGGCAGCGCCAGCACCTTCCGTACGACGTCACGGCAGAACATCGTGGACGACACCCACGCCGACCCCAGCCCCTCCCCGGCCAGGGCGACGAGGAAGTTCTGTACGCCCGCGCCGGTGGCGACCACGAACATCTCGCGCTCGGCGGTGTCCCGGCGTTCGTCGCCGTAGTGGTGGGAGCCGTCCATGACCAGGCAGGGGACGACGAGGTAGGGGGCGCGGCGCAGGACCTCGCCGCGCCGGATCCGTCGGGCGATGGACTCCTCCGGCTTGCCGTCGCGGCGCAGATCGGCGATCCAGGCGTCGCGCATGGCGTCGAGGAGGTCGGTCCTGGCGGCCGGGGACTCCAGCAGCACGAACCGCCACGGTGTGGTGTGGTGCGGCGCGGGCGCGGTGACGGCGGCGGCGACGGCGCGCCGTACGGCGGCCGGGTCGACCGGCGCTTCGGTGAAGGAGCGGACGGTGCGCCGCTGGGTCACCGCCTCCCGTACCGCCTCGGACGTCCCCAGCCGGAAGAGGTCCTCGGCGGCGGGCCGCACCAGGGCGCGGGCGTCGGGCCCGTCCGCGACGAGATGGCCGAGCCCGCGCACCACGGCCACCGGGAGCCCGGAGGTCTTGCCCTTGACCAGGTCACCGGCGGCGGCCAGTTCATCGGCGACGGCGACGACGGTGGCGTTCAGCGGGTTGCCGTGGGCGTCGGTGCCACCGCGCAGATCGTCCAGGACGCGGACGCCCGCCGCGCCGATGGCGACATCGGTCAGGCCCTGGCGCCAGGGCCGCCCGAAGGTGTCGGTGACGATCACGCCGACGTCCACCCCGAGCGCGGTCCGCAGCCCCTCGCGCAGGGCGCGGGCGGAGGCGTCGGGGTCCTCGGGCAGCAACAGCACCGTGCCCGCGGCGGTGTTGGAGGCGTCCACCCCGGCGGCGGCCATCACCAGCCCCTGCCGGTTCTCCACCACCCGCAGGGGGCCGCGGCGGGCCACGACCCGTACGGTCTCCGCGTCTATGGCGGCCTCGCGGTCGTCGGCGGTGAGGATCCGCCCCTCCGCCTTGCTCATGATCTTCGAGGTGACCAGGAGGATGTCACCGTCGAGGAGTTCGGGCCCGGCGGTGGCGATCAGCTTGGCGAGGTCGTCGCCCGGCCGCACCTCCGGCATCCCGGGCACGGCCCGTACCGAGAAGCCCGCCCCGGCCGGACCGATGACGCCGTTCGCGCTCACGCCCGGACCTCCTCGGCCAGCGCCAGCGCCTGCCGCGCCATCTCGGCCGTCGCCTCCGCGTCCGTCATCATCAGCGGTACGGCGCGGCAGCGGATCCCGGCGGCCTCCACCTCGGCGACGGCCTTCTCGTCGACCGTGTCCACCAGCCAGCCGTCGAGCAGCCCGGAGCCGTAGTGCGCGGCGACGGCGGCGGCCGTGGCCTCCACCCCGACCGCCGCGAGCACCTTGTCCGCCATCCCGCGCACGGGCGCGTCCCCGACGATGGGGGAGAGCCCCACCACCGGCACCCCGGCCTCGGCGATCGCCTCGCGGATCCCGGGCACGGCGAGGATGGTGCCCACGCTGACCACCGGGTTGGACGGCGGGAAGAGCACGACATCGGCCGCGGCGATGGCCTCCAGCACCCCGGGCGCGGGCTTGGCCTGCTCGGCGCCGACGGGCACCACCGCCTCGGCGGGCACGGCGGCCCGCAGCTTCACCCAGTACTCCTGGAAGTGGATGACCTTCCGCGCACCGTCGATCTCGACGGCGACATGGGTCTCGACGCGGTCGTCGGACATGGGCAGCAGCCGTACGCCGGGCTGCCAGCGGGTGCACAGGGCCTCCGTCACCGCGCTGAGCGGATATCCGGCGGCGAGCATCTGGGTCCGCACGATGTGGGTGGCGAAGTCCCGGTCGCCGAGACCGAACCACTCCGGCCCCACGCCATAGGCCGCGAGTTCCTCCTTGACGGTGAAGCTCTCGTCCCTGCGCCCCCAGCCCTGCTCCTCGTTGATGCCACCGCCGAGGGTGTACATCACGGTGTCGAGGTCGGGACAGACCTTCAGTCCGAAGAGATGGATGTCATCGCCGGTGTTGCCGATCACCGTGATGTCCGCGTCGGGCGCGGCCCCCTTGAGGCCGCGCAGGAACCGCGCGCCGCCGATACCGCCTGCCAGAACCACAATGCGCATGGGAGGAGTCTCTCAGGCCCCGCGCGATCGTTTCGGCGCCGGTACGCGCCCGCCGCCGGTCCACGGGTACGCGCCCGCTCCGGTCATCCGTACGGGGACGGGCTCGCCGCCCTCGTACGGACACGACCCGGGGCCGTGACCCCGGCGAAGCGGTCACGGCCCCGGTGAGCGGGCCTCACACGGCCACGGTGTCCCGTGTGCTGGGGACGCACCGTGCGGAGTGCATCGGCATCTCGGTCAGCCCCGGGAAGTAGACATGGAGGGAGACGGCTCCCTCCAGGGCGTCATTGACCACTTCGTGCGCGTAGCCGGGGGCGAAGACGCGCTGGGCGCCGGGGCCCAGGACGCGGGTGGCGCGGGGGGTGTGCTCGGTGAGGACGCCGTCGAGGACGGTCAGTACCCCGGAGGAGGGGCCGTGGTCATGGAGACCGCTGCGCTGGCCGGGCACCCAGGACAGGAGCCACGCCTCGTACCCCGGCCCGGTGCGCAGCCGGTGGTACCAGCGGGTGGTGGCGTCGTACCGCACCAGGGGTGCCCACTGGTCGCGGTCCCCGGCGATGGAACGGGCGAGACCGACGAAGTCGGCCACGGTGCTCGGCCGCTCGGCCGGGGGCTGGAGGAGGTGCTGGACGGAAAGGATGTCACCGGCGATCTGGAGGTCGCTGTTCATGTGCGGGAGTTCCTCAGCGGATTTCGCGGACGACCGCGAAGGCGGAAGCGGATGGGGCCGCGCGGGGAAGAGGGTGGCGCGACCACGGAGAGCTGCCATGCGAAAGAGATCGTGGAACGAGACCGCTGGGCGGCTGGAGGCTTCGAGGAGCCGGATCAGCTAGCGCATCGACAGCTAGGAACAGCAACAGTGACAGCGACAGCGCGTCTGGACAGCGCTGTGAAGCCCGCGTGCACGGGTCGCGGGGGGCGCTGAGGGCACTGACATGCGACCCACGGTGACGGGTGCGCCGGTTTCATGTCAACTCGCTGATCGGTCTGGCGGCAATGTTTCACTCATCCGGCTACGGCGAGCGGAGAAAGGTTTGTGCTCCTCTCTGACCGGAGACATGGCGCAGCAACCGTGCTGGGCCGCGGCTTTCGCGCGTTAAAGGGAGCGACCGCGCGGTCCCTATCGGCGCGGCCCCGCGGCCGGACTGTGATCCGGATCGCTTCAGTGGCTGGATCGCAACAAGATCGAACCGTGCGTCGTCCCTTCCTGTGCGGAGCCCGTACGGAGCCCATGGTGGACGTTCGACGTGGTTCGCCAGGGAGCTCCCGATCAGCCCCTTATGGGAAGGAGCGATGCGAATGAGCGGCGATACACCCGAGGGAAGTGTCAGGTTTTTGGTGATTTGAACACTTTCCGCATAGCCTTGGTTCCGCAGAGTGAATACGGGGCCCGCTAGCAGATCTCGGCTTGACTGGCCTGGATCCACGCACTTGTAATTTCACTCGTGTCGTTTGGCCGAAACCCATCACGGCAGCATCACGGGGACGCACAGACAGACGAGGGGCGCAGATGACCGAGCTGTTCGAACAACTGCTGGTCGAGGACGCGGACGACGAAATCGGCTGGCAGGAGCGCGCGTTGTGCGCCCAGACCGATCCCGAGTCCTTCTTCCCTGAAAAGGGCGGGTCGACCCGTGAGGCGAAAAAGGTCTGCCTGGCCTGTGAAGTCCGCTCGGAATGCCTGGAGTACGCGCTGGCGAACGACGAGCGATTCGGTATCTGGGGCGGGCTCTCGGAGCGGGAGCGCCGCCGCCTGAAGAAGGCCGCTGTCTGACGGCCCGGCAGCCGGACGTTCGGCCCCCGCCCCCGCGCGGGGTATGCCGGTTGTCCGCGGCTGGGGAGCGGGGGATGAGTCCGGCGCCGGGCCCGTATCCGGCTCGCGCGGGGGCTGGGCCCGGCGGCCCCGCCGCCACCGCCCGCCGCGGTCAGGCTCCGCGGCGCGCGTGGGGCCCGGAACTCCCCGTGCGAGGGCGCCGGTTCCGCCGGGCGGGCGGAGGACCGTCCTCGGGCGGGCGCGCGGGACGGTGCTCAGGGCCCACCGCGTGCGTACGGTGACCGCCGCGCGGGGGACGGGCGGAGGCGGCGGTGTCCGGCCGGGCACGGCGCGGACGGCGAGGTGTGACGGCGCGGACGGCGCGGTAACGCGCGGGGAAGGCCCAGCGACCAGGAGCCCCCGGCCCTCTCCCGCATCTCGGCCTCTCCCGGCTCCCTCCGTGTCTTCGGTGCTCGCGGTGCCTTCACAGTGCCTTGAGTGCTTTCAGTGGCCTCGGGGCCTCCGGGCCACCGCCACCGGGCCGGGCGCCTTGGACCCACCGCTCCAGCCGGGCCGTCACCTCGGCCCCGACCCGGCCGTCACCACCGCCCAACCGGGCCGACACCGGGGCCCGTACGCGGCGGGCGCCGACCCGGGAGCGGACGGCGCGCCCACGCCCAAGCGTTAGTGTGGGGCCCCGTCCCAGACGCTCCAGCGCCCCCGATGGGGCGCCCCCGGCCGGAGGGCCCGTACCCCCATGTCCGCCACCACCGCCGCGCCCGGCACCGCGCACTCACCACAGCCCCCGGAGTTCCCCCGGCACGTCGTGACCGCCGTCCTCGTCGCCCACGACGGCGCGCGCTGGCTCCCCGACGTCCTCGCCGGACTCCTGGAGCAGACCCGCCCCGTACAGAACGCCGTCGCCGCCGACACCGGCAGCGGCGACGCGTCGGCGGCCCTGCTGGCGCGGGCGCTCGGCCCGGACCGGGTGCTCCATCTGGCGCGGCGGACCGGGTTCGGCGCCGCCGTCGAGGAGGCCGCCCGCACGGCGCCCGTGCTCACGCCCCAGGACCTGCCCTATCTCCGGCGGCCCAGCGCCTGGGACCCGGCGACCCGCAGCTGGCGGGACGACGCCTACGACCTGCCCGACCTGCCCCACGGCGAGCCCGTCCAGTGGCTCTGGCTGCTCCATGACGACAGCGCGCCCGAGCCCGAGGCCCTCGCCGAACTCCTGCGCGTCGTCGACACCGACCCCCACACCGCGATCGTCGGCCCCAAACTCCGTGGCTGGTACGACCGCAAGCAGCTGCTCGAAGCCGGGGTCTCCATCGCCAACAGCGGCCGCCGCTGGACCGGTCTGGACCGCCGCGAACAGGACCAGGGCCAGCACGACCAGATCCGCGCCGTCCTCTCCGTCTCCTCCGCCGGGATGCTGGTCCGGCGCGATGTCTTCGAGCGGCTCGGCGGGTTCGACCGGCGGCTGCCGCTGATGCGCGACGACGTCGACCTGTGCTGGCGGGCCCACCGCGCGGGCCACCGTGTCCTCATCGCCCCCGACGCCGTCCTCCGCCACGCCGAGGCCGCCTCCCGCGAACGCCGTACGGTCGACTGCGCGGGCCGCTCGGTCGCCAGCCCCCACCGCGTCGACAAGGCGGGCGCGGTCTACACCCTGCTCACCAACGCGCGGGGCGCGGCCCTTCCGTACGTCCTCCTGCGCGTCGTCCTCGGCACCGTGCTGCGCACCCTCGCCTACCTCCTCGGCAAGGCCCCGGGGCAGGCCGTCGACGAGATCACCGGGCTCTCCGCCGTCCTGCTGCGGCCCGAGCGGATCCTCGCGGGCCGCCGGGCCCGGGGCGCGGCCGGGGCGGTGGACGCCCGGGAGCTGCGGCCCCTGTTCCCGCCGGCCGGTGCGACCATCCGCGCCACCGCCGAACAGATCGCCGCCCAGCTCGGCGCCGGACGCGACGCCGAGTCCACCGGCTCCCGCCATGGCGCGGTCGAGTCGGGACCCGGCGGCGACGACGCCGACTATCTGGAGGTCGAGCAGTTCGCCCGGCTGAAGAAGATCGCGCGCAGACCCGCGCCGCTTCTCTTCGCCGTTCTGCTCCTCGTCTCCCTCATCGCCTGCCGGGGGCTGATCGGCACCGGCGCCCTCATGGGCGGCGCGCTGCTGCCCGCGCCGCCGGACGTCTCCGGGCTCTGGTCCCGCTACGCCGACAACTGGCACGCCCTGGGCACCGGCGGCACCCAGGACGGACCGCCGTACCTCGCCGTCCTCGCCGCCCTGTCCGCGCTCTTCCTCGGCTCCACCGGGCTGGCGCTGACCGTGCTGCTGGTCTGCTCGGTCCCGCTCGCCGGGCTCTCCGCCTACTTCGCCTCCCGGCCGCTGGTCGGTTCCCGGCTGCTGCGCGCCTGGGCCGCCATCGCCTACGCCTTCCTGCCCGCCGCCACCGGCGCGCTGGCCACCGGACGCCTGGGCACCGCCGTCCTCGCCGTCCTGCTGCCGCTGATCGCCCGCGCCGCCGTCGCCGCGCACGGCCTGGGCCGGTCCGGGACCCGCGGTTCCTGGCGCGCCACCTGGGCCTACGCCCTGCTGCTGGCCATCGCCACCGCCTTCACCCCGGTCATCTGGCCGATCGCCGTCGTGCTCGGCGCCGCCGTGCTGGTGCTGCGCCGCGCCGAGATCACCGCGTACGGGCTCCGCGCCCTGGCCTCCCTCGGGACGCCGCTGCTGCTGCTCGCGCCCTGGTCGCTGACGCTGCTCACCGACCCCGCCGCCTTCCTCCGCGAGGCCGGGCTGCCGCTGGGCTCCGGCGCCGCCTCGGCGCTGGACCTGCTGGGCATCAGCCCCGGCGGACCCAAGGCCGTCGGCGGGCTCGTGCTGACCGGGATCGTCCTCGCCGCGCTCGCCGCGCTGCTGCGGCAGGAGCGGACGTTCGCCGTCCGCGCGGCCTGGGCCGCCGCCCTCACCGGACTGGTCTTCGCCGTTCTCACCAACCGGGAGGGCTGGGCCGGGCCCGCCACCCTCGTCTACGGGCTCGCGCTGCTCGCCGCCGCCGCCGTCGGCGCCGAACTGGGCCGCACCCGCGTCGCCGCGCAGAGCTTCGGCTGGCGCCAGCCCGCCGCCGTGCTCGTCGCCGTCGCCGCCGCGCTCGGCCCGGTCCTGGCCGCCGTCAGCTGGATGGTCAGCGGCGCGGCGGGCCCGCTGGAGCGCCGCGACCCCATCCAGGTGCCCGCCTTCGTCGCCGAGGAGAGCGACACCCGCGACCAGCCCCGCACCCTCGTCCTCGGCGGCACCTCCGCCGCCCGGGTCCCGTACACGCTGGTACGGGGGTCGGGGGCCCGGCTCGGTGACGCGGAGCTGGCCCGCGCGGGCGGCGGTGACACCCGGCTCGACCGGGCCGTCGCCAACCTCGTGGCGGGCTCGGGCGCCGACCAGACCCGGGAGCTCGGCGGCTTCGCCGTCCGGTACGTCCTCGTCCGCGACGGCGCCCCGCGCCAGATCGCCCGCACCCTGGACGCCACTCCCGGACTGAGCCGGCTGAGCCAGCTCGACGGCAGCGCGCTGTGGCGGGTGGACCGCCAGGTCGCCCGCGCCACCCTCGTCCGCGAGGGGGCCGAGCCGCTGCCGGTGGCCGCCGGGCCCGTCGAGGCCGACACCGAGATCCCCACCGGCCCCGAGGGGCGCGTGCTGCGGATCGCCGACCGCGCCGACCCGGGATGGCGGGCCACCCTCGACGGCCGCGAGCTGCCCAGGACCACCGTCGACGGCTGGGCGCAGGGCTTCGAACTCCCCGGTGAGGGCGGCCGCCTCCGCCTCACCTACGACAACCCGGCCACCCACACCGCCTGGGTGTGGACCCAGGTCACCCTGGCCCTGGTCCTGGTGGTCCTCGCGCTGCCCGGCCGACGCGTCCACCCCCATGACGATCTGCCCGACCTGCCCGATCTGCCCGATCTGCCGGACCAGCTCGGCGAGCCTCTGGCGGTGCCCGGGGCGGCCGACACCACCGCCGACGGCGACTCCCGCCGCGCCCGGCGGCTGCGCGCGGCCCAGCCGGAGCCCGGGGGCGTCTCCCCGGCCCCGGCCCCCGAGGGCGCGTGGAGCCCGGGCCCCCCGCCGGAACCGGTCGCCGTCCCGGCCCCGGGGGCCATGCCCCCGGCCCAGCCCGCCGGGGCCACCGGAGCCGCCGGGCTCGCCCAGGACCCCGGCCCCGCCGGGCCACCCCCGGGCCCCCAGCCCCAGCCCCGGTCGGCCGCTCCCGCGCCACGCCCCGAACCCGCCGTCCCGCACCCCCGGGCCGAGGACACCTGGGCCGCCCCCGCCACTCCGGCCGACGCCTGGTCCCCGGCCCAGCCCGGCACCGGGTACATCCCGGCCGGGCCCCAGCCCGGAGCGCTCCCGCCCCAGCAGGCCTATCCGGAGCAGGAGGGTTCCCCGTCCTCGTACACCTCTGACGCCGCGTATCCCTCGTATGCCTCGTCCTCCTCGTACGACCCGTACGACCCGTACGACCCGTACGCGGGATACCCGGACTATGAGTCCTCCGAGCCCTACGCGTCCTATGAGGGCCATGGCGGCTACGACGGTCACGGCGGCCAGGAGCACCGTGACCCCTCCGGCGGCCAGGCCGGCCCCCGTCCCGCCGACCCGAGCCGAGGCGAGTCCGAGTGAAGCGCACCACCCTCTCCCTGATCGCCGCCGTGACCGCGCTCGCCGCCGTGACCGGGGCCGCCTCGCTCAGCGGCGGTTCCGGGGAGACGGCGGCCGGGACCGGGCCCCGGGTGCCCGTCGCGCTGCCCGTGGAGCGCTCCAGCCTGCTCTGCCCGTCGCCGGGCACGTCCGAGCTGGCGGAGACCGCGTACACCTCCGTCACCCCGGCCGCGAAAACCGCCGGAAGCACGGGAGGCGCGGGAGGCGCGGGGAGCACCGGCGGCACGGCGGCCCTGCGGCCCACCGGCGCCGCCCCCGTCGACCCCAAGAAGAAGGCCGCCCAGCAGGCCGTCGCCAAACCGCTGCTCTCGCTGACCGAACCGGGCCGCCCCGCCGCCGCGAGCGCCGACGGCGGCGACGCCCCCGCCCTCATCGGCACCGCCACCGGCCGTCTCGCCCCCGGCTGGAGCGCCCAGCAGACCACCACCGTCGCGGCGGGCGACTCCCGGGGGGTGCTCGGGATGAGCTGCACCGCCCCGGACACGGAGTTCTGGTTCCCCGGCGCCTCGACCGCCAGGGAACGCCAGGACTACATCCATCTCACCAACCCCGACGACAGCCCCGCCGTCGTCGACATCGAGCTGTACGGCAAGGGCGGCCGGCTGAAGACCATGCTCACCGAGGGCATCCCGGTCTCGGCCGTCTCCAGCTTCCCGATCCTGCTCTCCACCCTCACCGAGGAGGCGTCCCCGGACGTCACGGTCCGGGTGACGACCCGTTCGGGGCGGATCGGCGCCGTCATCCGCACCGCCGAACCCTCGGTGGGCACCGACTGGCTCACCCATACCGCTGATCCCGCCCCCACCCAGGTGCTGCCGGGTATCCCGGCCGACGCCACCTCGGTACGGCTGGTCGCCTACGCCCCGGGCGAGGAGGACGCCGAGCTGAAGGTCGAGCTGGCGGGCCCCGGCGGCCGGTTCGTCCCGCTGGGCGCCGAGTCGCTGCATCTCAAATCGGGCATGACGACCAGTCTGGAACTGAACGACGTGACCAAGGGCGAGGCGGGCTCACTGATCATCAGCCCCGCCAGTCCCTCCCGCCGTGTCCCGGTGGTCGCCGCCCTGCGCGTGGTGCGCGGCAAGGGCGACCAGCGTGAGGTCGCCTTCATCCCGGCCACGGCCGCCGTCGGCGAGCGTGCCACCGTCGCCGACAACCGGGCCAAGGGCTCCACGCTCTCCCTGACCGCCCCGACCGCCGAGGCGAAGGTCACCGTGACCGCTTCCGCCGGGACCGAGGGCGGCACCGCGGCCTCCCGTACCTACACCGTAAAGAAGGGCAGCACGCTCGCCGTCACCCCGCCGCTGCCCGCCGGACTGAAGGGTTCCTACGCCCTGACGGTGGAGACCACCGGGGGCGGCCCGGTCCACGCCTCCCGCACCCTCGCCCTCCCGGAGGATGGCATTCCGATGTTTACGATCCAGCCGCTCCCCAACGACGGCGGCATGGTCGCGGTCCCGACCACCCGTCAGGACCTCTCGGTACTGACGGACTGACGGGCGACCCGTCAGCGGCGGCGAGACAAGAAGGGCCCGGCTCATCCGATGAGCCG
>NZ_JBHVHF010000139.1:0-19919 GCF_042800315.1 Streptomyces sp. NPDC057638 | reverse complement strand
GACCGGGCCCCACGCGCGCGGAACGGGCGACCGTGCCACCGGGACCCGGGGCGGGGAAGCCGTCCCCACCCGGGGCCCGCGTGACCACCACCCCGTCACCGGACGTCACCCGCGACGGAGACCGACACGGGCTCGCCATGACCTCGGTTCTCAGGCTCCGAGGAGCTGCCGGAACTCCGTCACGCTCGTCCCGTGGCGCGAGTTCGAGCCTTCGAGGACGGCCGCTCGCAGGATGTCGAGCCGGACCGCCGCGAGGCCACGGGGGGAACGGGCGCCCGGCGTGTGCTCGTAGTTCCATGTGATGACGTCGAGGTACACCGGTGCCGTGAACCGCCACCCCTGGAGCAGAAGCGTCTGGGAGAGCCACGGATAGGCGGAGTGGAGCGGGTTGGCGAGCCAGCCGCGCAACGCGGCCTCGGGGACGCTGAAGTCCACGCCGATCATGCCGAGCGCCTGGACGACCGAGGGGGCGATGACCGGCCCGTCCCGTTCCGGGTTCCCCGCGAGGAGCTTCCCGTAGCGGCGCACCGCGCCGACGAGGGCCTTCCGCGCTTCGGCCGTCCGGCCCGCGCGCTGAAGCCGCCGGGCCTCGGCGAACAGGGCCCGCGCGCGTTCGACCGGAGGCGGGGGCGGGGCCGGGGGCGGGTCCGGTGGGCGTTCGCCGCGCTCGTCCCCCTGGGCGGCGTACACCACCCCGAAGGTCACGGGAAGGACGACGACGGCCAAGGCGGTCAGCACGGTGCGCCGGGAGGAGCGTGGCGCGGGGGCGACGAGGGGTTCGACGGCCAGGGGTTGGGTGGGCGGAGGCTCGCTGGCCAGGGGTTCGGCGGGCAGAGGCTCGCTGGCCAGGGGTTCGGCGGGCAGAGGCTCCATGGCCAGAGGCTCAGCGGGCAGAGGTTCGGCGGGCAGAGGTTCGCCGGCGCCGGGACCGGGCTCCGGGGGGTCGGCCACGGGGGCACGCACGGACGCCGCCGACGCGTGGGAGTTCCCGGGTGGCGGCGGCGGTTCGCCACGCAGGACGGACAGATACTGAGCCTGTAACTCCGGACCGGGGTCGGCACCCAGCTCATCCGCCAGCCGCTGCCGGACCAGCGTGTAACGGTCGAGTGCTTCCGCGCTCCGCCCGGCCGTACGCAGTGCCTGGATGAGCAGCGCCTCGAACGGCTCGACCAGCGGATACTCGGTGGCCAGATCGGGCAGCGCGGCGATCACCGCGCCGGGGTGGCCGAGCCGGAGTTCGATCCGCGCCCACTGCTCCACCGCGTCCAGCCGCCGCCGCTGCCAGCTCTCCCGGACCTGTGCGGCCCAGTCACCGGGAAGCCCGGCCAGCGGGACTCCCCGCCACAGACGCAAGGCCGTGGCGAGCGTGGCGGACCGGGCGCCGTCGTCACGCCGAGGGTCGGCGCCCTCCGCTGCCAGGCGCCGGAACCGGTGGAGATCCACCAGGCCCGGGTCGATGTCGAGGAGATAGCCCGCGTGCCGCCGTTCGAGCCGCACGGCCGGCCCGCCATCGAGTTCGGCCGCCCGCTCCAGCAGCCGCCGGATCCGGCTGAGATGCGAGTAGAGCACGGCACGGGGATCGGCGGGCGGCGCGCTGCCCCACACCCGGTCGGTGAGCAGTTCGATCGGCACCGGCCGCCGGGCGTCGACGACCAGCGCGGCCAGCACCGTCTGCTGCCGTGGCGTGCCCACGTCGAGCGCCCGCCCGGCCACCCGTACGTCCATCTCGCCGAACATCCGGAACTCCATATGAGCCCCCAAGCCGTCGTCTGTGCCGGGAGAGAGCGGGTCGTGTCCCCATGCTGACCGGGGTCGCAAGGTCGCCGCAAGGTCCGTGAACAGGGTGCGGGGCAAGCGTGTCGGCTGCCGGGACAAGCTGCCCGGCGGACCTCGTTCCTCTGGGGGGAAGGCATGCGCGTACGCACCATGGCGGCGGCGAGCACGGCGGCGCTGGCGGTCGCCCTGACCGCGACACCGGCACAGGCGGCGGGGAACTCGGCCCGGGCGACCTCGTACGGCCCGTACGACATCGTCGTCGACTTCAACGGCAAGTGCATGGACGTGGCCTACGGCGGCCTGCCCGACGGCGTCCCGGTGCAGATCTGGGACTGTCACGGCGGCCCGCCCGTGAAATGGAGACTGGACCACATCAGCACCGTCAACGGCTGGCGTTACTACCAGTTCGTCAACATGAACAGCGGCAAGTGCCTCGACGCCCCGGGCACCGGCGTCGGTGTCCCCCTCCAGCAGTGGACCTGCTGGACCGGCAACATGCAGCAGTGGGCGCTGATCTCGGCCCCCAACAACTCCTTCACCATCAGGAACCTCAGAAGCGGTCTCTGTGTGGATGTCACGGGCTGGGGCGGGATAGGCACCCGCCTCCAGCAGTGGCACTGCAACAACCTCACCGTGCAGACCTGGAAGTACCGCCGCTGAGGCGGACTCACGGTCACCGGGCCGACCGCGCCGCAGCGGGCGAGGGCCGCGTGGACGCGCAGCCGCGATGCCCCCGTTCCCGTGCCCGCTGGTCGGCACGGTGACCAGCGGGGTCGGTCACACGCCGCGACGCCATGCCGCCGGGCCACCACGGCCGGATCCCGCGGCCCCCCTCGCGTCAGGGATCACCCCCCACAGCACGCGTCCCGGTGCAGGAAGTGGGCCACCTCGTGCAGGGCGGTGGACGGGGCGAGCGGTGGCCAGGCGGCGACCAGGGCGGAGGTGTCGTACGGGATGCCGTTACGCAGGGTCGTCACCGTGCGGACGAGGGTGGAGAAGTCCGTGAACGGGTCGCCGTCGACCACCGTCAGATCGGCCAGCAGACCGGGGGCGACGGTACCGAGGTCGCGTTCGGCGCCGAAGAGGCGGGCCGGGAGCGCGGTCGCGGTGCGCAGCGCGGCCGCCGGGGAGAGTCCGGCCCGGTGCAGGGCGCGCAGGCCCAGATGGAGGGCGAGGCCCGGCGGGGTGAGGGGGGCGTCGGTGCCGAGGGCGACCAGCCCTCCGGCGTCGAGTACCCGCCGGTAGACGGCGGTCTCGGTGTCCAGGGTGGCCAGTTGCGCGGCGGTCGGCGGGGTGGCCGCCGCCTTCCGTACCGCCTCGGCGTCCCAGGGCGGCAGGATCGCGGTGACCCGGGGGTCCTCGGCGAGGGCGGGGTCGGCGCCGGTCAGCGGGGTGGCGGTGAACGGGGTGGCGATCAGGCCGAAGCCCCGCTCGGCATAGCGGGCGTAGATGGCCAGGACGTCCTCGTACGCGCGGCCGGAGGCGGTCACCGCGTGGCCCGCCTCGCCGCGCTGGGTGGCCTGGAGGTGGGTGGTCAGGTCCTGGCCCAGCTGGATCCCGGGGGTGAGCAGATGGCTGCCGGAGCGCACGCCGAGCCGTTCCCGGGCGAACCGGGTCGACTGGTCCATCACCCAGCCGGGCGCCCTGACATAGGTCTTGACGAGGTCCCAGTCGAGCGCTTCCGCCCGTTCCAGGCTGCGGCGCAGTCCGCGTTCGGTGCCATGGGCGCGGCCCATGCTGTAGGCGACGCGGGACCCGTCGAGCATCTCCCCGGTGGTGAGCAGCCGGGGCCCGGCGAGGAGTCCGGCGGCGATGGTCTCGCGCAGCCGGGCCTGTTCCTGGGCGGAGCCGCCGAGGGAGACGGTGGTGGTGATGCCGTAGGCGAGTTGGGCGGCGATCTGGCGGGCGCCGTAGATCTCGGTCCAGGGGTGGACATGGCTGTCCCACAGTCCGGGCAGGACCGTGCGCTCGGAGGCGTCGATCCGGCGCAGCCGGGTGCGGCGCCGGGCGCGGTGGGGTTCGACGGCGGCGATCCGTCCGTCGCGGACGAGGACGTCGGCGTCATCCCGTACGGATTCCCCCGTTCCGTCCCAGAGCCGTCCCGCGTGGACGACGGTGTCGCTGAGCACCGGCCGGGGCCGGTCCAGCGGGACCCGGACGGTACGGGCCGGGCCGCCGTCGACGCCGGTCAGCCGCAGCCGGGTGCCGGAGAGATAGAGCAGGGTCGTGGAGTCCCCGGACCAGGAGGGGTGGTCGGCGGGTTCGTCGGTGAGGGTGCGCGGCGGCCCGGCCGGGGTGCCGTCGGGCGCCACGGGCAGCAGCGCGAGCGCGGACTCGACGATGACCGCCAGCCAGCGGCCGTCGGGTGACCAGACCGGCCCGGAGGCGCCACGGTCGGAGAGCGAGGTGTGGGGCGCGACCTGGTGCAGCCGGTCGGCGCCGCTGACGGTGTCGACGATCCGGATGAGGTTGTACCCCTCGCGGAAGCGGAGGCTGAGGCGGTTGCGGTCGCAGAACGCGATCCGCCGTCCGTCCGGTGACCAGCTCGGCCGCCCCGGCAGTCCGCCGCCGGTGAGCGGGGCGGCGAGGACCCGTTCGGCGCCGGTCGCCAGGTCACGCAGGACCAGCCGTCCGGTCAGGTCGAAGGCGGCGAGCCGGGTTCCGTCGGGCGACAGCGCCGGGTGGACCCGGCCGCCGGGGGCGATGGCGCGCTCCCGGCCGGTGGCGAGGTCATGGCGGTGGATGCCGAGCAGTCCGTCGCGGTCGTCCGCGTACAGCAGGGAGCGCCCGTCGGGCGCCCACACCGGCCCGAAGAGGAACCGGGTGGGCGGTGACTGGATCAGCCTCCTCGGTGGCCGTCCGCCGCGTACGTCCGCCAGCCAGAGCGCGTTGAGCGCGGCGAACGCGACCCGGGTCCCGTCGGGCGAGAGCGCGGGCAGCTGCACTCCCCGCACCGGACGGACCCGGTCGAAGCCCCAGTCGTACTCCTTGACCCGGTAGCGGGGCCGGTGCGCGGGCAGCTCCCCGGCGAAGGGGAGGGTGCGGGTCCGCTGGGGTGTCTCCGGGCGTACGAGGGTGAAGCGGCCGTCCACGGTCAGCAGCAGCTCTCCGGCGCGGGTCCAGCGCGGCGGCACGGCCGCGAGGTCACCGGGCACGGGCACCGGGCGGCCGTCGACCAGCAGGACACACGACGCCTGCGGGGCGGGGGTGGTCCGCAGCACGGCGAGCCGCCCGTCCCGGGCGAGCGCGGGCGCCAGCAACTGCCCCGGCTCGGCCGAGGTGTGGACAACGGTCACCGGCCCCGGCCCGGCGGCGGGGACGGCCGCGATGGTGCGGGCCTCCAGGGCGGGGGCGCCGGTGGGCGTGGTCACCCCCTTGGCCCGGACGAAGAGGATCCGGGTGCCGTCCGGGGACCAGGTGGGGTCGGCGTCCTCCCACGGACCGTCCTGAAGCGGGCCCTGCTGTCCGGGCACACCCGTGAGCCGCCGCACCGCCCCGGTGCGCAGATCGAGCACATGGATCCGGTAGGGCGCGCCGGTCACCGGGTCGCCGCCGCGCTCGGAGGCGAAGGCGATCCGGGTCCCGTCCGGCGACCAGGCCGGGCCCCGGTGGTCCCATGGGCCGTGGGTGCGCCGTCTCAGCTCCGTACCGTCGGGGCGTACGGTCCAGATCTGGTACGTGCCGTCCTGGTAGCCGGAGAAGGCGATCAGGGTGCCGTCCGGGGAGTGGACCGGCCGGTTCGGCTCCACCCCCGGGAGGGTGAGGGCCGTGGCGCGTCCGCCGTCGGCGGGCACGGCCCACAAGGTGCTCTGGACATCGGCGATCAGGGCGCCGGTGGGCGAGAGGGTACCGGCGCCGTTGGTGGCGGCGGTGAGGAGCAGCGGGGCGGGGGCCGGGCGGGGCGCGGGGGCCGCGAGGGCGGGCGCGGGGAGAGTGGTCAGGGCGGTGGCCGTGCGGGCGGCGGCGGGAGCCGCGAGGGCGGGCGCGGGGAGGGCGGTGAGGGCGGTGGCCGTACCCGCCACGGCGAGGACATGACGGCGGGTCAGGGGCGGTAGGAAGTTGGCTGGGGCCTGTGGCCCCCGGGCGTCGGGCGCCGTCGGGGCGGCGGGGCCGGTCTCACCACGCGGGGCGGACACGGGCCCGCCCTCCTCACCGGTGGCCACCCGGTCCGGCTGCTCCGCTGGTGCGTGGTCGCTGTCGGGCTCCATGACGGGGAACTCGCTCTCGTCGTGCGGTGGCGGTGTGCCGCCCGGTCGTGGGCCCGCGCGCCTCGCCGTGCGCGCCTCCCGCCGCGCACGCCCTTCGTCTGCCGTCGTCGTCCATGCTGACGGGCCACGCTTCCACGATGGGGCCTGCGAGGCCGTGGGAGTGAAGTGGCGCATGGGAGTTCACCGGGCGTTCACAGCGCGGCGGGCGCGGCGAGGACCCGGCCGCGCTGACGGTGGGGCCAGCCCCTCGCACCCTCTCCCCTGCCGGAGAACAGCGGAGCCCCGCACCCACCAGGTGGCGGGTACGGGGCTCTTCTTACGTCGCGGGCTACACGTCCGCGCTGCGGGCGAGCGACACCAGCCCCGCCCACGCCCGAGGAGACACGCTGAGCACGGGGCCGCTGGGGCGCTTGCTGTCACGGACGGGGATGGTGCCGGTGGCGGACGCGTGGCTGGGAGCCCATTCGATACAGTTGCCGCCGTTGCTGCTGTACGAGGACTTGATCCAGAAGAGGGATTCGGTATTCACAGGGTGCCCTTTCGTACCTGACTCATCATGCTCAGGAACTCGGCCTGCAACTGATGGTAGTTGGCCAGCGCCGCCTGCACGGAGGCGTGTTCCCGGCCGCGCTGACGGTGGCCGAGCCCCACTCACCCCCTCCACCGCCGGAGAACAGTAGAGCCCCGCACCCACCTCTTGGCGGGCACGGGGCTCTCCTTACGCTGCGGGCTACACGTCCGCGCTGCGGGCGAGCGACACCAGCCCCGCCCACGCCCCAGGGGACACAGCCAGCGTGGGACCCGTGGGGCACTTGCTGTCACGGACCGGGACGGCGCCGGTCTCGGACGCGTGGGCGGGAGCCCATTCGATGCAGTTGCCGCCGTTCTCAGGGCTGTAGGTCGACTTGACCCACCGAGAGGGGGGAGAGGTGGTGGTCACAGGGTGCCCTTTCGTAGCTGTTCGATCATGGCGACGGATTCCGCCTGCGAGGCCGCTTCTGCTTGTAGCTGATGGTAATTCTTCACCAGTGGCAGGACGGATGACAGCTCACGGTCTAGGTACCCATGGGTCTGTGACTCTTCCCAGGACACCAGGGATCGATCGGGCAGAGTCAGCAGGCTGACCATCCGAACGAGAGGCTTCCGTGCTCCCATCGTGAACGGAGCCACTTGAAGAGTCGTGCTGGACATGCGAGCAAACTCCAGCAGTCGGTCAAACTGTGCTCGCATGATCTCTGAGCCTCCGACCTGTCGTCGGATGCAGCTTTCGTCCAGCACGGCGAAGATTAGCGGTGCTGGCGCGCGGACGAGCGCGGCTTGACGCCTTATCAGGACGTCTACCCGATCTACAGCCTGTTCGGGAGTGATGTCGTCCCGTTCGACAGCGCCTTGCGCCAGTTCCTGCGCGTACTCCCGTGTCTGGAGCGGACCAGGGATCACTCCTGATTCAAACCAGCGGATTTCCGCCGCACGGGCCTCGTGCGAGAGATATGTAGAGAACCCGTCCAGCAACGAGGTCTGAAGCCCAGCTTTGCTCTGGCGTTCGAGGCGATCACCCAATCCGAACACACGATCAAGAGCCTTGGCAAACTGCTGAGTTGCTGGCCTGCGACCAGTTTCAACGGCGGAGACATGCGCTCCAGTGCACCCGAGCCGTCGGGCCAGCTCTTCCTGAGTCCAACCACGCTCGTCCCGTAAGCCGCGCACAAGCAGCCCAAACTTCTCACGCGGAGACCTGTCCGGGTTCAGTTCCTTGCGGTTCACCATCCAGTTCGCCTAACTCTTCTAGCGGGACGGATTAGTTGATGTCCAAGCCGACCGTAGTCCACGCTGCAACTCCTTGGCAGCGGAATCGCTAAGGAGAGGAGTAGCCGTGTGCGGCTGGGACTTTAGCGCCCTCAGAAAGCCCTCAACGAAAGAAACAATCATTGCCCGGGTTTGGTCCCCGTGACGCGCCTGTGGCTGTGGCTCACGCTCGCCCTCGGGGCCGCCGAGGACCGGCTGGGGCTCGGATTCGATCTGTTACGGCTCCGCCTGGACGCTGAAGCGGTCGATGAGTGGTCCTGGTCCCTCGCGGCCCAGGCGCGCCAGCGGGAGTTAGACGCGGAGCTGTACCGGATCCTCCGGGACTCCGGGGACGGCGACTGGTGATGCGCGTCGTTGGTTACGCCTGCCGCGTCGTCGGGATCGGCCCCGTCTACCGCTCCGGCCAGATCGTGCCGTGCGTGGTAGCGATGCTGCGGACGCAGGACACGGAATGTGCGCTGCGGTGGCTCTACTGCCAGATGGACCATGTCGCCGATCGGCTGGATCCCGTCCCCGCGCCGTGTATGCGTCTCGCGTCCGCTCCCGTCATGGACGGGGCGGCCCGGATCCGTGCGTGGCGGGCCGACCCCGTGAAGCGGCGCTATCTGTGGGGGCGGCTCGCCGATGGGCGGAGCGTCTCCGTGATCTTCCCGGACGGTGTCGACCACTACCTGTTCAGCATCAACCCCGAGTGGGCGCCCGCCCGTGCCCGCCTCTTTCTCGATCACGCCCTGACCGAACCGAAGGACCCGTGCGTATGACCAGTTCCGCCAACCGTGAACGCGTGCTCGCGATCCGCGAGTCCATCATCTTCCGCTACCGCGACGGGCAGTCCGCCAGACGGCTGGCGCGTGAGTTCGGCGTCAGCGCCGGATGGCTGGGTGAGCAGCTCCGCGCCTGGGGTGTGCCCACCAGGAACGCCCGGGAGGCCAACCACCTCTACTTCCACCAGCAACAGCGGGCGGGGAAAAGGTGACCGCCCCCGTACCCGGTCAGCTCACCGAATTGGCCCGGCGGCGGCGGGACCGGGTGGTGCGGACCATCGACAAGGTGACCGCCCGCTATGAGGCGGGCGCGCCCCTGACCCGCCTCGCGAAGGACTACGGAGTCAACACAAAGTGGCTCCGGGAGCAGCTCCTCGATCAGGGCGTGGAGATCCGGGGCTGGATCGCCGCACGCCGTCTGCGCACCGAGCGGGAGAAGCGGCAGCGCGGCCACACCTAAGACCCCTCCCGGTCCGATACCGGGAGGCCGGGGGGCTTCGCTGCTGCGGTCCAGGCCCTTCACCGGTCCCGGCCCTCGCCATGGCCTGTCCGATGGCCGGGACCACCCCTCACCGATCACCCCTCATCCACTCCACCGCACCGACGAAAGGCACACCCATGCCCGTGCCCGCTTGTCAGACGTGCCACGACCTGATCACCGCCGAACGCGACGCGCACAGCGTCTACGACTACTCCCGCGCCACCGACTGCCGCGTCCTCCTCCGCCGCCACCAAGCCCGAGCCCACCTCACCCACCAGGAGACCCCAACGAGGGTTCCGGCTGGGGCCAGTTCGTCACCTACGCTGCTCGCCATGAGCACCGCAGAGGCGAAGAAGCCGCCCCGGGGGCCCGTGACGCCGAAGCCCGCCGGGCGTCCGCCGGGGCCCGTCACTCCGGACAAGAACCCGCCGCTTCCCCCGAACCCGCCCGTACCGCCCGTGCCCGGGAACTGACGGTGACGTCCGGGCGCATCCGCTGGGCGGAGCTTCCCGGGGCGGTGGTGGGCGCGGTCGGGGAGCGCCTCGGGATGGCGTTCACCGCCCGCGATGCCGAGCACTCGGCGGCGGCCGGGGTCGCGTCCCTGCTGGAGCTGGAATCGGGAGCGCTCGTCTTCGTCAAGGGGCAGCGCGAGCGGGTCCCCGCGACCGGTGCCGGTCCAGCGGAGGACGACTCCTGGTGGGGGCCCGGCTGGTCGCCCGTGGACGAGCTGGATCTCGAAGAGGCGGTGAACCCGCACCTGCCCCCGAGCGCGCCTCGGGTCTTGTGGCGCGTCGACGGCCACGGCTGGCACCTCCTGGCCTTCGAGGGGGTCGCGGGCCGGGACGCGGATTTCGTGCCCGGCTCGCCGGACCTGGCGCCGGTCGCCACGGCGCTGGCCGAGCTGGCGCCCCTGCCCGCGCCGCCCGGAGTGCGGCTGCCCACCGCCTGGGACCGCTGGGGCTACTACTGCGCCGACGGTGACCGGGAACTGCTCGGCGGCTCACAGCTGTTGCACACCGACCCGGCCTCGACCAACGTCCTGGTGGAGAGCGGCGGCCGGGCCCGTCTGGTCGACTGGTCCTGGGCGACGGTCGGCCCGGCGTGGATCGATACGGCGCTGTGGGGGATGCGGCTGGTCTCCACCGGCGGGCACTCTCCCGAGCAGGCGTGGCGGTGGGCGGCCCGGGTGCCGGGCTGGACGGCGGCCGACCCGGGGGCGGTGGCCGTGCTCGCGCGGGCCGAGGCGCGGCGCTGGCACGACCTCGCCGCCGAGGGGAGGGCCACGGCCGACTCGATCGCCCGGTCCGCCGACGCGTGGGCCGCCTTCCTCACCTCTCGCGGCAGGGGCTGACCCGGCCGGACCCAGGAGGCGGATGCCTCCCCACGGCCCCGCGCGGGCCGAACCGCCCGCCCGGGCGACACTCCCAGAGGGAAGGTGATATGACCTTTAAGGGGGTTTTCCTATGATTCTCCCCACTCCAGGAGGCACCCTCATGAGCGGGACAGCGACCACCCAGGACACCGGCCCCGTACACATCCTCTGGATCAACGCCGGGCTCAGCTGTGACGGCGACTCCGTCGCCCTCACCGCGGCCATGCAGCCCAGCATCGAGGAGATCGTGACGGGTGCTCTCCCCGGGCTGCCCCCCGTCGCCGTGCACTGGCCGCTCATCGACTACGAGTGCGGTCCGGTCCAGGGCGCCGACAACTTCGTCGAGTGGTTCTTCAAGGCCGAGCGGGGCGAGATCGAGCCCTTCGTGCTGGTCATCGAGGGGTCGATCCCCAATGAGGAGATCAAGGAGGAGGGCTACTGGTGCGGCTTCGGCGACGACCCCGAGACCGGGCAGCCCATCACGACCAGTGAGTGGCTGGACCGGCTCGCGCCCAAGGCGACGGCGGTCGTGGCGATCGGCACCTGTGCCACCTATGGCGGGATCCACGCGATGGCGGGTAACCCGACCGGCGCAATGGGCGTGCCCGACTATCTCGGCTGGGACTGGACCTCCAAGGCCGGACTGCCCATCGTCTGCGTTCCGGGCTGCCCCATCCAGCCCGACAACTTCGCCGAGACCCTGACGTATCTGCTCTACCAGCTGGCGGGCTCCGCGCCGATGATCCCGCTGGACGACAAGCTCCGGCCGGCCTGGCTCTTCGGTGCCACCGTGCACGAGGGCTGCGACCGGGGCGGCTACTACGAGCAGGGCCAGTTCGCCGCCGAGTACGGCACTCCCGAATGCCTGGTCCGGCTGGGCTGCTGGGGCCCGGTCGTCAAGTGCAATGTCGCCAAGCGCGGCTGGATCAACGGGATCGGCGGCTGTCCCAACGTCGGCGGCATCTGTATCGCCTGCACCATGCCGGGCTTCCCGGACAAGTTCATGCCGTTCATGGACGCCCCGCCCGGCTCGCATATCTCCAGCAACGCCAGCGCCGCGTACGGCGCGGCCATCCGCCGCCTGCGGTCGATCACGACCCGGACGGTGGACAAGGAACCCAAGTGGCGCCATACCGGCCGCACCCTGACGACCGGCTACCACCGGTGACCCGGCGGACCTGACGCACCGAGCACCCACCCGCACCGAGAAGGGCACGAGAACGCGATGGCACCGACGACCAAGGCCAGCTCGCACAGCGGCGATCTGGTGGAGATGTCCTGGGACCCGATCACCCGGATCGTGGGCAGCCTGGGCATCCACACGAAGATCGACTTCAAGCAGAAGCGGGTCGCCGAGTGCTACAGCACCTCGTCCGTCTTCCGGGGCTACAGCGTCTTCATGCGCGGCAAGGACCCCCGCGACGCCCACTTCATCACCAGCAGGATCTGTGGCATCTGCGGTGACAACCACGCCACCTGCTCGGTCTACGCCCAGAACATGGCCTACGGGGTCAAGCCCCCGCACCTCGGCGAGTGGATCATCAACCTCGGCGAGTCGGCCGAGTACATGTTCGACCACAACATCTTCCAGGAGAACCTGGTCGGCGTCGACTACTGCGAGCGGATGGTCCGCGAGACCAACCCCGGTGTCCTGGAGCGCGCCGAGCACACCGAGGCCCCGCACGCGGGCGACCACGGCTACCGCACCATCGCCGACATCATGCGCGCCCTCAACCCCATCGAGGGCGAGTTCTACCGTGAGGCGCTCCAGGTCAGCCGCTACACCCGGGAGATGTTCTGTCTGATGGAGGGCCGCCATGTGCACCCCTCCACGCTCTACCCGGGCGGGGTCGGCACGGTCGCCACCGTCCAGCTCTTCACCGACTACCTCACCCGGCTGATGCGGTACGTCGAGTTCATGAAGAAGGTCGTGCCGCTCCACGACGACCTCTTCGACTTCTTCTACGAGGCGCTGCCCGGATACGAGGAGGTCGGCCGCCGCCGGGTGCTCCTCGGCTGCTGGGGCAGTCTCAACGACCCGGACCACTGCGACTTCACGTACCGCAACATGACGGACTGGGGGCGGCGGATGTTCGTCACCCCCGGGGTGGTGGTCGACGGCAAGCTGGTCACCAACGACCTCACCCAGATCAACCTCGGCATCCGGATCCTGCTCGGCAGCTCCTACTACGACGACTGGGAGGGCCAGGAGCTGTTCGTCCGCCATGACCCGCTCGGCAACCCGGTCGACCCCCGCCACCCCTGGAACCAGCACACCATCCCCGCGCCGCAGAAACGCGACTTCGACGACAAGTACAGCTGGGTGATGTCCCCGCGCTGGTTCGACGGCAAGGAGCACCTGGCGCTGGACACCGGCGGCGGTCCCATCGCCCGGCTCTGGTCCACCGCCCTGTCCGGGCTGGTGGACATCGGGTACATCAAGGCGACCGGGCACAGCGTGGTCATCAACCTGCCCCGCTCGATGACCAAGCCGGAGACCACCTTCGAGTGGAAGATCCCCCAGTGGAGCAACGCGCTGGAGCGCAACCGGGCCCGCACCTACTTCCAGGCGTACGCCGCCGCCGCGGCCCTGCACTTCACCGAGAAGGCGCTCGCGGAGATCCGCGCGGGCCGCACCCAGACCTGGGAGCGGTTCGAGGTGCCCGACGAGTCGATCGGCTGTGGCTTCACCGAGGCCGTGCGCGGGGTCCTCTCGCACCACATGGTCATCCGCGACGGCAAGATCGCCAACTACCACCCGTACCCCCCGACGCCCTGGAACGCCAGCGTCCGCGATACGTACGGCACCCCGGGGCCCTATGAGGACGCGGTGCAGAACACGCCGATCTTCGAGGAGAACTCCCCGGAGAACTTCAAGGGCATCGACATCATGCGCGCCGTACGCTCCTTCGACCCCTGTCTGCCCTGCGGTGTGCATATGTACGTCGGCGGCGGACGCACCCTCAAGCAGCTCCATGTCCCGACCGGGCTGAGCGGACTGGCCGGATGACGGCCGAGGAGACCGGGCGGCGGCTGGCGGGCGTCCTCGACGGCCTGACCGGTGAGTGCCGCGAACGGGCCGAGGAGCTGACCCGCGAGCTGATGGCCTTCTACGAGGAGGGGCTCACCGCCCTGCTGCGGGCGCTGCCCGAAGGGGCGCTGGCGCGGGTCCTGGACGACCCGGCGGCGGCGGGACTGCTGGTCCTGCACGAGCTGCACCCGGAGTCCACCGCCGCCCGGATCGGCCGGGCCCTGGAGGGGACCGGCGCCGAGTACCGCGCCTTCGACGCCGCCGCCGGGACCCTGACCCTGCGCCGCCCGCCCGGCGGCTGCGGCTGTGGCGGGACCCGCGAGGTCGAGTCCGCGCTCGCCTGCCACGCCCCCGAAGTGACCGGTGTGGTCTGGGAGTCGGCGCCCGCGCCGCTGCTCCAGATCGGCCACCGCCCGGTGGAGGCGTCACGATGAGCGCGACGCGTACGGAGCCGGGCGGACGCGACAGGGACACCCGGCCCGCCGGGGGCACGGGCGCGGCGCACCCGAGCCGCGCCGGGCTCGCCACGCTGCGGGAGCTGCGCCGCCCCGCGCCGCGCCCCGAGCGCTGCGCCTTCTGCGGGCAGCGGCTCGCCCCCGCCGGACACCGCCATCTCGCGGACACCGAGCGGCGCGCCCTCGTCTGCGCCTGCCCGGCCTGTTCCCTGCTCTTCCACCGGTCCGGCGCCGCCGCCGGACGGTACCGCCCGCTGCCGGAGCGCCATCTCACCGACCCGGACTACGCACTGGACGCCGCCGCCTGGGCCGAGCTGAGGATCCCCGTCAGCACCGCCTTCCTGCTCTACGACAGCGGTCTGGGCCGACCCGTGCTCTGCTACCCCAGTCCGGCCGGGGCGACCGAGAGCGAGCTGGAGGAGGGGGCCTGGCGGGCCGTCTTCGGCTCCAGCGCGCTCGCCGCCGCGCTCGAACCCGATGTGGAGGCGCTGCTGCTGCGCCGGGACGGCGAGCTGATCCGCTGCTATCTGGTCCCGGTGGACCTCTGCTACGAGCTGGTGGGCCGGATGCGGCTGCGCTGGCAGGGCTTCGACGGCGGCGCGGAGGCGCGCGCCGAACTCGACGCCTTCTTCGCCGCGCTGGCGGCCCGGGCCCGGCCGCTGGCCCGGCCCTCGCACGGCGGGGAGGCATCGGGCGCGGCGCCGTCGGGCGAGGAGGCACGGACATGACCGATCTCGACTTCGTCTGTACGGGGGTGCGGGCCGACCGGCACGCGGCGGGCCCCACCCTCGTCTTCCGGCTCCGGGTCAGCGCCGCCGCCCCGGTCCAGGTGCACGCGCTCGCCCTGCGCTGCCAGGTCCGGATCGAGCCCGCGCGCCGTGGCTACGACCGGGCCGAGGGCGAGCGGCTGCGGGATCTGTTCGGGGAGCGCTCCCGCTGGGCGACCACGCTGAAGCCGATCCAGTTCGCGCAGGTGCCGGTGATGGTGCCCGGCTTCACCGGGGAGACCGAGACCGATGTCCCCGTGCCCTGCACCTATGACCTGGACATCGCCGCCACCCGCTACTTCCGCGCCCTGGCCGACGGTGACGTACCCCTGCGGCTGCTGTTCTCCGGGACGGCCTTCAGCGGGCCCAGCGGCTTCCAGGTCAGCCCGGTCTCCTGGGACCGCGAGGCGACGGTGGGCCTTCCGGCGCGGGTCTGGCGGGAGATGATCGAGCAGCACTTCCCGGGCTGCGGCTGGCTGCGGCTGCCCGGTGACCTCCTGGACGGTCTGCTGGAGTTCCGTACCCGGCGGGCGCTGCCGTCCTGGGAGGCGACCGTACGGACGCTGCTCAGCGCGGTGGACAGCGGCGAGGGGGCGGCGCGGTGAGCGGGGCCCGGGGCGACGGGACCGTCGTGCGTACGGGAGACGGCGCCGGGCCGCGCGTGGAGGAGTTCCCGGACGGTCTGGAGCGGCGGCTCGCCCCCGCGCGCGCGGTCGCGGACACCGTCCTCTTCGAGGGGTATGTGCTCTATCCCTATCGCGCCTCGGCGGCCAAGAACCAGCTGCGCTGGCAGTTCGGCGTCCTCATGCCGCCCGGCTACGGCGCCGACCGGGGCGAGCACTCCCACCAGCGCACGGAGTGCCTCATGGAACCGCGCGCGGGCGCCCGGCTCGCGGTCGAGCTGCGCTTTCTGCGGGTACGGCGGCGCGCGGTGCAGCAGGCCGTGCGCGGCGGCTATGAGCCCGTCGCCGTCCTGGAGCTGGCCGACCGGACCGTCCTGCCCTGGGACGAGGGCGCCGAGGAACGGGTCCGGCTGCTGGTCCCCGTGGACCGGCTGGCGCGGGAGGGCGGCGTCACGGTCCCCTTCACCCTGCCCGCCCGCCAGGAGGAGGAGCCGCTGGACGAGGGCGGGAGCCGGGTCGGGCGGCTGCGGTGGGCCCGCGAGGCGGTCAGCGCGACCCTGACCCTGAGCACCCGTCAGACGCCGGGCCCCTACGGCGCGCTGCGGCTGAGCGCCACCGTCCACAACACCACCGGGTGGTCGCCGGGCGGCGGCGAGCGGCGGGAGGCCGCGCTGGCGCACGCGCTGGTCTCCGCGCATCTGCTGCTCGCGCTGGACGGCGGCACCTTCCTGTCCGCCACCGATCCGCCCCGCTGGGCACGGGCCTCGGCCGCCGAGTGCCGCAACGACCACACCTGGCCGGTGCTGGCGGACGAGGACGGCACCGTCGTGCTGTCGTCCCCGATCATCCTGGAGGACCGGCCCCGGCTCGCCCCCGAGAGCCCCGGCGCCCTCTACGACGCGACCGAGATCGACGAGATCCTCGCCCTGCGCACCGCCGCCCTCACCGACCGGGAGAAGCGTGAGGCCCGGGGCACCGACGCCCGCGCGGGCGCCGTCGTCGACCTCGCCGACACGATGCCGCCGGAGGTCCTGGAACGGCTGCACGGCGCGGTGCGGGCGCTGCGCGAGGTCACCGCAGACGCCTCCGCCGGGGCCCGTGAGGAGGTCCCCTGGTGGGATCCCGGCGCGGACCGCACGGTGGATCCGGACCGCGACCACGTGCTGATCGGCGGTCATCCGGTGGGTCGGGGCAGCCGGGTCCTGCTCGGCCCCGGCCGCCGCCGCACCGATGCCCAGGACGCCTTTCTGCACGGCCGCACCGCCCTGGTGGAGGCCGTCCTCCACGATGTCGACGGCTCGGTGCACGTGGCGGTCACCATCGAGGACGACCCCGGCGCGGACCTGTGGCGCAGCCAGGGGCGCTTCCGCTACTTCCAGCCCGACGAGCTGACCCCCCTGACGGCGGGCGGCGGAGGTGAGGGCCCGTGAGCGCGCGCCGCACGCTGGTCGCCGGGATCGGCAATGTCTTCCTCGGCGACGACGGTTTCGGTGTGGAGGTGGTACGGCGCCTCGGCGCCGGGGCGCCGCTGCCGGGCGGCGACCGGGTCGAGATCCGCGACATCGGGGTACGGGGAGTCCACCTCGCCTATCAGCTCCTCGACGGGTACGGGACCGTGGTGCTGGTCGACACCCTCTCCCGGGGCCTCGCCCCGGGGACCGTCAGCCTCGTCGCGCCGGACGCCGGTCCGCTGGAGACCGGCGGCCCGCCACCGCTGGACGGCCACCGGATGGGCCCGGACACGGTGCTCGCGCTGCTGGCGACCCTCAGCGCGGGCACGGGGGCGAGCGCGCCGGAGCGGATCCTGGTGGTCGGCTGCGAACCGGCCTCGCTGGCGGAGGGCATCGGTCTGAGCGAGCCCGTCGCGGCGGCGGTGGACCCGGCGGCCGCGCTGGTACGGGAGGTGCTGGCCACGGGCGAACCGGCCCCCGAACCGTCCTGGGGGGCGGGTCGCCCACGGGCCGCAGCCGCCGGGGCCGGCCTCCCACGGGCCGCGTCCGACAGGGCCGGAGCCGGGCTTCCGGCGCCCGGGGACCAGGCATGAGGGTCCGGGCGCGCGGCCACCGGTTCCGTCGTGTTCCGGCCGCCGGTTCCCGCCGCCGGGCTCACCTCCCCGGGAAGAGCGGCGGCGGTCTCCTCGCCCATCGCGTCGGACCCGGATCGCCCGCCGCGCCCCCGAACGTGCCCCCGCCGCCCGGCCCGGGCGTAACGCCTCCGTGCGGCTCACCGCACGGATCATCCCGATTCCCCGGAGGGAGGAGATCGTTGTGGTGAAGAGTGTGGCGATCACCGCTGCCGCGACCGCTGTCGGCGTGCTGCTCTGGCAGACCCTGCCCGACCTCAAGCGGTATCTGCGGATCTCGCGCATGTGACGCGCGGGTGACCGGACGCGCTGCCATTGGGGTTGCTCCCGGGGCCACCTGACGGCGTGGCTCCCCGGCCCTCCCGGTTCCGGGACGTCCAATGGTGGCGCTGTCACGGCCCGTCCCGCGCGGCGGAGGCCGTCCGCCCCCGCCGTGGAACGAGGCACGCCGATGCACGAGATGTCGATCGCGGCCGCCGTGGTGGATCAGGTGGCCGAGGCGGCCGCCGTGCGGGGTGCGACGGCGGTCGCGGTCGTCCGGCTCGACGTGGGCGAGCTGGCCGGGGTGGTGCCCGAAGCGCTGGACTTCTGCTTCGGGCTCGCCTCCCAGGGGACCGTCCTTCAGGGCGCGGCCCTGGAGGCGCGGCGCGTGCTGGCACGGGCCCGCTGTGGGCCCTGCGCCGTCGAGTGGGCCCCGGGGATACCGCCGGACCTGGGCTGTCCCCGGTGTTCCGGAGGCGCCCGGGTCGAGCTGCTCGCGGGCCGTGAGTTGCGGATTCGCGGTGTCGACTGGGCCGAAGGCCCGGCGGGCGCCACGGGCTGACCAGGAAGGCGTAACCCCATGTGCCGTACGTCCGATCTGCGCCGGGCGGTCCTCGCCCACAACGACGACAGCGCCCGCGCGCTCCGCTCGGAGCTGGCGGACCGGGGGGCCGTGGCCGTCAATCTGCTCTCCAGTCCGGGCAGTGGCAAGACGGCCCTGCTGGAGGCCGAACTCGCCCTCGCCCATGAGCGGGGGATCCCGGTGGCCGCCGTCACCGCCGATCTGGCGACGGAGAACGACGCCCGCCGTCTGGCGCGTACGGGCGTTCCGGTGCAGCAGGTGCTCACCGACGGGCTGTGTCATCTGGAGGCGGTGATGCTGCGCGGCTATCTGGCCGGGTGGCTGCCCGACGAGACCCGGATCCTGTTCGTGGAGAACGTCGGCAATCTGGTCTGCCCGGCCGCCTATGACCTCGGGGAGTCGCTGCGGGTCACCCTGGCCGCCGTCACCGAGGGCGAGGACAAGCCGCTCAAGTACCCCACCGCGTTCGGCCTCTCCCAGCTGGTGCTGGTCACCAAGACGGATCTGGCGGAGGCGGCCCGCTTCGACGAGGCCGCGTTCCTGGAGAACGTGGCCCGGGTCAACCCCGGGGTGGAGGTCGTCTTCACCTCCGTACGGGAGGGCCGGGGCGTGGGTGCCCTGCTGGAGCGGGCGCTGGCGGTACGGGAGGGGGCCGTGCCGCACCAGCCGGTGATGGCCCGCACGCCCGGCCGTACACACCCGGCGGACGGTGAGCCGCCGCACTCCCATCCGCACGAGCCCCTGCCGGTGGCGGACTCCCGGTGACCACCCAGCAGCAAGCACCCCTGCGGCGCCGGGTCGCCGTCGAAGGGCTGGTCCAGGGGGTCGGGTTCCGGCCCTTCGTCTTCGCGCTCGCCGCCGAGCTGGGGCTCTCCGGGCATGTCACCAACACCGGCGAGGGCGTTCTCGCGGAGGTGGAGGGACTGCCGGAGGCGGTGGAGAGCTTCTGCCGACGGCTGGCGACCGACGCTCCCCCACTGGCCCGGGTCGCGTCGGTGCGGCACGAACCCGTCACCGCCACGGGCGCGACCGGGTTCGCCATCGCCCCCTCCCGGGCCGGGGCCGGACCACGGCGGACCCTGATCCCGCCGGACATCGCGACCTGTGAACCCTGTCTGGCCGAGCTGAGGGACCCGGCCAACCGGCGGCACCGCCATCCGTTCATCACCTGCACGGACTGCGGCCCCCGGTTCACCATCACCACCGCGCTCCCCTATGACCGCGCCCACACCACCATGGCGGACTTCCCGCTCTGTGCCCGCTGCGCCCGCGAGTACGCCGACCCGGCCGACCGCCGCTTCCACGCCCAGCCGGTCTCCTGCCATGACTGCGGGCCCCGGCTGACCCTGCTCACCCCGGCGGCCGACGGCGGCGGACCCCGCGCCGAGGCGACCGGGGACACCGCCGTCGGCCGTGCCCGCGCCCTGCTGGCGACGGGCGCGATCCTCGCCGTCAAGGGCATCGGGGGCTACCACCTGGCCTGTGACGCCCGGAACCCGGACGCGGTCGCCCTGCTGCGGCGGCGCAAGAACCGGGGGCGGAAGCCGTTCGCCCTCATGGTGCGGGAGCTGTCCGAGATCGAGCCGCTGGTGTCGCTGAACGCGGCGGAGCGGGCCGCGCTGGCCGGGCCGGTGCGGCCGATCGTGGTGCTACGGCGGCGCCGCGGCCCCAACAAAGGGGGGGGTGCCGGGCCGGGGGCGCGGCGGCCC
>NZ_JBHVHF010000138.1:0-20197 GCF_042800315.1 Streptomyces sp. NPDC057638 | reverse complement strand
GCTGCTGCCCCGCCCCGACCCCGCGACGGCGTCCCCCGGAGTGCCCGAACCGGGCACCAAGATGCCCACCGAGGCGAAGGTCGCCGCCGAGGCCGAGGCGACCCCCCGCCCCCGGTCGCGCGCGCGCACGGTGAGCCCCGCCGCCCTGCCCCCGCCGCCGCCACCGGTCTCCGGCACACCGGACGACGCCCCGCGCCCCCCGGCGCCCGCCGAGCACTGCGCCGCCCTGCCGCTCGCCTCCTTCGGCGACCCGGGCTCCGCCGTCGGCCGCGCCGAGGTGCCCGCCTCGGACAGCGTCTGCTACACCCTCGCCGCCGACCGCCCCGGACCCCATCGCATCCTGGTGACGGGCAAGGCGGCGCGCGCCGAGGTGTACGACGGGGACGCCCGGCTCGACTGCGACGACCCCCGCTGGGGCGCGGGCTGGTGCGTACTGCCGCGCACCGGCGACTTCACCCTGCGGACGTTCAACAACGGTGCCTCGCAGCGCGAGATATCCGTCGCGGTGTACGACCTGGGCGCCACCGCCTCCTGCGCGGCGACGACCGGCACGGCCTGGGACACCCCGGCCCTCACCGGCTCGCTGCCCGGACCGCTCGCCCTGTTCTGCCAGCCCTTCGACGCGGAGCCGGGCGACCGGATCATCCGGACGCTCACCCCCGAACGCAAGGGACGCGCCGACGCCTGGATCACCGACGCGACCGGCGCCCGGATCTGCGCCACCTCCGAGAACCTGCGTGACGGCTGTGTCCTGCCCGGGCCGGGCCCGTACCGGATCCTCGGCGGCATCAAGGAGTCGGCGGGCGGCTTCCCCGCCGAGTACTCCCTGGAGGTGCGGCGGCTCAACGACCCGGTCGGCTGTCTGCCCGTCCCCCTGAACACCTACAACTCCGCCCCCACCGCCGGTGACCCCGCCCACGGCTGCCGTACCTTCAGCAGCCCCGCCGCGCACCGCTACGACTTCTACCAGGTGGTCTCGGGCGTCCGGGGCGACGTCATGGTCCATGACCGCTCGGGCCGGCTCGTCTGCGACGACGGCGAGAGCTGCGCCCTGCCCGCCGCCGGGGACTACACGCTGCGCACCGCGCACGACACCCTCGTCCTCGACCCCGTCTCCACGGTGGGATGCGAACCGGCGGACCTCGGTGTGCACCGGGGCACCATCACCGCGCCCGGGGAGATCGACTGCCTCACCCTGCCGCTGCCGGAGGGCGCCCGCCTCGCCGCGCTGCGCAGCCATGGCGGCGCGGCGCTGCCCCCGGAGATCAGCGTGGTCGACGGCGAGGGCATCGCGCGCTGCCAGAGTGCCGCGCTCAGGGCGGGCGTGTGCGCCCTCGCCGGGCGCGGCCCCTTCCGGCTGCTCGCGGGCCTCGCGGCCGGTGACGGCCCCACCGGGCCGTACGACATCGCGTTCTACCGCACCGACGGGCATCCCATCGGCTGCTCGCCCATCCCGGCCGGTGACTTCACCGCGCTCAGCCCGGGGCTGAAGGTCGCCACCGGGGGCGGGGTCTTCGCCCACTGCCTGAGCGTGCCCGCCGACGACCACAGCGGCATGGAACAGCTCCAGCTCCAGCAGATCTCCGGGACGGCCGCGGCGTCGCTGAGCGTGCTCAACGCCAAGGGGGAGCAGATCTGCTCCACGCTGGCGCCGACCTGGGCCACATGCGCCATGGAGCCCGGCACCGGCTACACCGTGCTGCTGGACGGACGGGACGAGGTCGCCGAGTACGCGGTCACCCGACGGGACATCACCGCCACCGCGAAGGGCTGTGTGGTCAACCCGGCGGCGGCCGTCGGCGGGCCCTCCACGGCGGGCGCCACCGCGGCGGCGGGCGTCCCGGTCTGCCGCCAGGTGACCACGGAGAACACCACCGACACCCTCCACCTCGATGTGCGCGACCTTGAGGGAGCCACGCGGCTGACCGTCTTCGACGAGCGGGGCGCCGCCGTGGACTGCACCGGGGGCGCGCGGGCGTGCGCGGTCACCGGCTCCACCAGCTACCAGGTGCTCGTCACCGTGCCCGAGTTCCTGCGGACGGCGGGCCCCTACCGTTTCGACGCGGTGCGCGTCGCCACGGCGGCGGGTCCCGCCCCCGAGTGCGTCCGGGCGCCGAACGTCTCCTACGGGTACGGGCCGGTGCTCGGCACCCTGACCGAGGAGAGCTCCATCTCCTGCGCCGTGCTCCCCACGGCACAGCGCGACCTCTTCAAGGTCGACGTCACCGACACGGCGGGCGGCACCGAGGCCGCCGTGCCCGCGCTCTACGACGCGGGCGGGCGCAATGTCTGCCGCCACCACTCCAGCGGCTACCAGTGCCGGGTCGACACCGCGGGCCCCGGCGGCGACGGCTCCTCGCTGCTGGTCCTCGGACTGCCGGAGCGCGCCTCCCAGACCGCCTACCGCGCCGAACTGATCTGCGCCTTCCGGGTCTGCGGCCCCGACCGCCCGACCGTCACCACCGTGGCGCCGATGACCGGTCCCAGCGGCGGTACGGTGACCGTCACCCTGAGCGGCTCGGCCCTGCACGAGAAGGACACCCTGGTGCTCCAGCGGGTGGGCTCCGGGTCCGGTTCCGGTACGAAGGGCGTACGGCGGGTCGAGTCCACCACGGTCTCCGTGGCGCCCGACCGCAGGACGCTGACCGCCGTGTTCGACCTCAGCCGCGCCCCCAAGGGCTCATGGCGCCTCACCGCGCGTCCCCAGGGCGGCGGGGAGTACCCGATGGGCACGTTCACCGTCACCCCCGCCGTGCTGGTGAACCTCCACGCCCCCACGGTCACCGGCCCGGTACGGGTGGGCGAGCGCGTCACCGCCACGACCGGCGCGTGGGCGCCGCGCCCCTCCTCGTACGGCTACCAGTGGTTCGCCGACGGCCAGGCGATCACCGGGGCGCGCGACGCGGAGTTCCGCATATCGGGCGCGCAGTTCGGCCGGGAGCTGAGCGTACGGGTCACCGCCCACCGCCCGGGGTCCGACTCCGTGGCGGCGCGTTCCCTGCCGGTCCCCGTGCACCAGGGTCTGGCGCCCCGGGCGACGAACGCGCCCGTGATCGTCGGCGTGCCCCGGGTGGGTGCCCGGCTCACGGCGATCCCGGGCACATGGACGGTCCGCGTCTCCTCGTACGCCTATCAGTGGCAGGCCGGCGGCGAACCGATCCCCGGCGCCACCGACACGACCTTCCGTGTTCCCGCCGCCCTGGTGAACGCCGAGCTCTCCGTCGCCGTGACGGCGCGCGCCGTCGGGCACGCGGACGGTGTCGCGTTCAGCCGGCCGGTGACGGTCGAGGCCGGTACCGCGACCCTGACGGCCCTGGGGACGGGCGTGCTGCCGGGAGCGGCGCGTACCGCCGCCGCACCGGCCGCGCCCGCGGCGGGCGCTCCGGGAGCGCGGGCGGCGTCACCGGCCGGATCCGGGCCCGCCTACCGGGCCCCGCTCTCCCCGGGCGGCGGCCCGCTGGCGGCGCTGGCGGGGCCGAGGCGCGGGGGAGAGCGGCGCAACGGCGAAGCGGAGCTGTGACACCTGCCCGGGAGCCGGCCGCGCGGCTCGGCGCGGGGCGGGGCCAGGGGCATGGCCCGCGCCCCTGGAGCCACGCCACGTCGGCCAGGTCCGGGGAGCCGGCCGCTCGGCTCCCGGCGGGTCCGTCACGCCGTCGGCGGTGTCTTCGGTGGTGTCTTCGGTGATGTCCGAGGGGGCGCCGCCGACGGCGCGCGGTCGGTCAGTTCCGCCGTCACGAAGCCCACGACCGCGCATACGGCGATCAACGGCATCTGGTGACCCGCGTCCGGCCCCAGGAGGAGCACGGTGAGGACGGCGCTGGTCACCGGGAGCCGGGTGACCACCGCCGTGGCGGTGACGATGCCGAGCGCCAGCCCCGGGGTCGCCCCCAGCCCCGGCAGCCCGGCGGCCGCCACCCCCAGGGCTGCGCCCAGCAGCACCGCAGGGAAGATCGGGCCGCCGCGCATGGCGCCCAGACAGATCCCCCAGGCGACGCCCTTGCACACCACCAGGGCGATCAGCGCCGCCACCGGCCAGGCGTGCGGCTCCGCGGCCAGCCGCCCCAGTGTCGCCTGCCCGGAGAGGGCGGCCTCCTCCGGGGAGCGGCCGGTGAGCAGCGCGTACGCGGTGACGCAGACCCCCACCGCGGCCGCCGCGAGCACGGTGCGGACACCCGTGTGGCGCGCGGTCCAGGCGGCGGAGAGATAGCCGAGGTGGTGCGCGGTCGCGACACACAGCGCGATCACGACACAGAGCGGCAGCCCCCACAGGAAGTCCGCCGCGTCGGGGGTGGCGTCCGGCGGCACCGTGGGCAGCGCGAGCGCGCCGACGGACAGCCCGGTCCACTCCCCGAAGCCGGTGAAGACCAGCGCGCCCACCCCGCTCGCCAGCAGACACGGCAGCAGCAGCACCACCAGCCGCGGCCCGGCCAGACCGGCCGCCTCCACGATCATCACCACCGCCACCAGCGGGCCGCCGAGGATGGTCGAGATGGCGGCCGTCGACCCCGCGGTGCCCACGACCAGCGCGGTCTCGGGGTCCGGTGGACGCCGGGCCGCCCGCAGCGAGAGGAGCGCCAGCCCGCTGCCCAGTGCCATCAGCGGGGCCTCGGGGCCCAGGACCACCCCGAGCGGCAGGGTGGCGAGCGCGGCGAGGACCACCCCCGGCAGCTCCGTGGGACCCAGTGGCGCGCCGCCGAGCCCATGGACGGGCACATGGCCGCCGCTCCCGGGGGCGCGCGTGACGATGGGCGCCAGGATCAGCCCGGCGAGCAACAGCGAGGGCAGGGGCCACCACCAGGGAGGCGTGGCGTAGCCGACGGCGTGCGGAAGGTCCTCCCACACCGCGTGCTGGAGCAGGTGCTGGAGGCTGACGAAGAGGAAGCACGCGAGGGAGATGGGCACACCGAGGAGCGCGGAGAGCGCCAGCAGCCGCAGATAGCCCTTGCTGCGCAGGGTGTCCCGGAGCAGGGTGGCGGCGGCGGACGCGGGGACGCCGGTGCCGGGCCCCGCGCCGGGTGAACCTGGTCCGGCCGTGGCACGGCCCGCCGCCGCGTCTTCCGGCGCCGTCCGCGCCCCGGGTGAACCGGTGCCGGGTGACCCGCTGCGGGCGCCGGAGCCGACCTCTGTCCCGGCGCCGGTTCCGGCGTCCGTTCCGGACCCGTCGCCGTGTCTGTTGGGCCGTGACCGTCCATCGGGCCGGGGCCCGCCGGTGCCGTGCGTACCGTGCGCGGCGCCCCCGTGATCCGCGCCGTCGGTACGGTCCGCACCGCCCGCGCCGTCTGGGCTGTCTGCGCTCTCCGCGCCGTCCGTACCGCCCGTGGCCATGCCTCCATGCAACGGGTTCGGTACGCGAGGGGCCGGGCGAGCGGACCCGAACGGGTGAGCGTGAGTCGCCACCCCCGGGTGGTGGCGCCTTCGCTGGAGGCATGGACCGCGACGACGGCACGGATGGCACGGGCGGGGAGAACGGCGCCGAGGGCGCTCCGGGCGGGAGCCCAGGGCCCCCGCCCACCCCGCATGACCGGCACGACCCGCCCACCCCGCGTGCCGCGCCCGGGGACCCGCGACCCGGTGACACGCCCGGGACGCCGCGACCCGGTGGGGCGCACAGCACCCCGCCTCCTGGTGACGCGTCCGGGCGGGGCGCGCGGGCCCAGGGCACCCCGCCCGCCGCGTCCGTCGCGTCTGGCGGGCGTGGCTCCACCGAGGCGGAGCTCGCGCGGCTGCACGCCCGTATCGCCGCCCTGGAGGCGCGTCCGGCGGAGCCGTCCCGCCACCACCGGGTCCGGTCCTTCCTCTCCGCTCTCCTGATCGTCATCGGCTGTGTCCTCGCGCCCCTGGGCGCGGTGGCCGCCTGGGCGGCCGACGAGGTCGGCGACACCGACCGGTACGTGGCCACCGTGGCACCGCTCGCCTCGGACCCCGATGTCCAGGCCGCCGCCGCGAACCGGATCACCGACGCCGTGATGGCGCACATCAACGTCCCGGCCCTGCTCCAGGACGTGGCGCCCGCCGACCGCCCCCGGCTGGAACAGGCCCTCGGCAAGCTCGGCGGGGCGCTGGAGAACGCGCTGCGGGGCTTCGTACGCGACAAGGCGGACCAGGTCGTGTCCTCCGACCGGTTCGCGACCTTCTGGACCAACGCCAACCGCCGTGCCCACACCGCCGTCGACAAGGCGCTCACCGGCAGCGGCGGCGGAGCGGTCCAGCTCACCAATGACGCCGTCCAGATCGACCTCGGCCCGGTCGTGGACGAGGTCAAGGCCCGGCTGGTGGCCGACGGCGTCAGCGTCGCGGCGCGGATCCCCACCGTCCACACCGAACTGACGGTGTTCCGCTCGGAGGACATCGGCAAGGTCAAGACGGCCTTCCGGCTGCTCCAGCTCGCGGGCGCCTGGCTCCCGGTGGTGGCCGTGGTGCTGCTCGTGGCGGGTGTTCTGCTCGCGGTGCGCCGACGCCGCGCCGTGGTGGCCGCCGCCATCGGGGCGGCCGTCGCGATGGTGGTGCTCGGGCTCGCGCTGACCGCGTTCCGCGCCGTCTACCTCGACGCCCTGCCGTCCGGTGTCTCCCCGTCGGCGGCGGGCGCCGTGTACGACGCCATGGTCCGCTTCCTGCGCTCGGCGGTACGGATGGTGGTCACGCTCGCCCTGGTGCTGGCGCTCGCCGCCTGGGTGACGGGCCGTGGTCGGCACGCCACCGCCGTACGCGGCCTCTGGCACACCTCCTTGTCGCGCGCCCGTGCGGCGGCGGGGCGCGCGGGGCTGCGGACGGGACCGGTCGGGCCCTGGACGCGCGGCCACCGGCGCTGGATCACCGCCGGGCTGACCGGGGCGGCGGTGCTCGCGTTCGTGCTGTGGGCGCTGCTGGACCACCCCACGGCCTGGGTGGTCGTGGGCGTGACCCTGGTGCTGCTGCTGGCGCTGGCGATCACCGAGTTCCTGGCGGCGGAACCCGCCCATGACACCCGCTCGGGCTCCCGGGCGGGCTCCCCGACCGATCCGCCGCCTGGACCAGGGCTCGGTTAGGACCTGGTCCACGGCCCGGTCCCCGGCCCGGTCCACCGTCGGAGCCGCCGCCGGGAGCACCGGTGGATTCACCCGAACGGCCGCATCCGGATGGCGGTACCACGGCGGCGGGCTGAGGCTCGAATTCCCGTCCGCGCCCCGCGTACGGGCCCCTGAAGGAGGTCGTCCCATGAGCCACGCATCACAGCCGACCGGGACACCACCCCCCAAACGCGCCCCCAGCACCGGCACGAACAGTGACTGGGCCGTCGGCGGAGTCGTCTTCGCGGGCATCCTGCTGGTCTGCTACGGCATCCTCGGGATCCTGCAGGGCATCGCCGCCATCGCCGAGGACGACGTCTACGGCCGGATCGGGAACTACGTCTACAAGATCAACCTCACCGGCTGGGGCTGGATCCACCTCATCATCGGCGTCTGCCTGCTCGTCACCGGCTGGGGTGTGCTGAAGAACCAGGCGTGGGCGCGGTACGCGGGTCTGTTCTTCGCGGCGCTGATGCTGATCGCCCAGTTCCTCTTCCTGCCGTACGCGCCGATCTGGTCGCTGATCATGATCGCGATCAGCATCTTCATCATCTGGGCGCTGGCGACCTACCATCCGTCGCACGACCGGGGCGATCTGCTTTAGATCGTTCCTTCGCGGTCCCGTCCACGGCGTTGGGCCGGTGCTGGCACCGGTCCAACGCCGTGCGCCCGTGCCCCTGGTGACGGCTCGGGGCGGTGGTCCTCCGTGGGTGTCGGGCGTGGCTCGGGGGAGCCGGAACCCGTGCCCACCCGTGGGTGGAACGGGGCCTCCCAGGGCGCGGGCACGGACCCAGGGTGGCGCGCCGGGTCAGGGAAGGGCCAGGAAAGGGTCAGGGGAGGGTCAGCACCCGGGGTCCGGCCTCGGTGATGGCCACGGTGTGCTCGATGTGCGCGGCCCGGCTGCCGTCGGCGGTCCGCAGGGTCCACCCGTCCGGCGCGGTCCAGTACCCGTCGCCGCCGCCCGACAACAGCATCGGCTCGATGGCGAGGACGAGCCCGTGCCGGAGGGGGTAACCACGTCCGGGGCGCCCCCGGTTGGGCACATGGGGGTCCTCGTGCATCTGGCGGCCGATGCCGTGGCCGCCGAAGTCGACGGGCAGGCCGCAGCGGGCCGAGCGGGCTACGCCGCCGATGGCGTGGGAGATGTCGCCGACGCGGTTGCCGGGGACGGCGGCGGCGATACCGGCGTCGAGGGCCCGCTGGGTGGCCTCGATCAGCGTCAGGTCGGCCGGGCGGGCGCGGCCGACGGTGAAGCTCACGGCCGCGTCACCGGTCCAGCCGTCCAGCCGCGCGCCGCAGTCGACGCTCAGCAGGTCGCCGTCCTGGAGCCGGTAGTCGGTGGGGATGCCGTGGACGAGGGCGTCGTTGACGGAGGCGCAGATCACGCCCGGGAAGGGAGTGGGCGCGAACGACGGGTGGTAGCCGAGGAACGGTGAGGTGGCCCCGGCCCGGTCGAGCACGTCCCGCGCCACCTCGTCCAGCTCCCGCAGCGACACCCCTGGCCGCGCGGCCTCCCGGACGGCGGCGAGCGCGTGGGCCACGACCCGTCCCGCCTCCCGCATCGCCTCCAGCGCCGCGTCGGACTTGATCTCCACCATGGGTGACTCCCCCCTCGCTCCAATACTTATACCGGTATTAGTATCACGGTTATGGTGAGGACTCCTTTGACCCCGTGGGAACGAGAGCGGGGCGAGCGTTTCGGAGCACTGCTCCGCGAAGCGCGCGGTGAACGCAGCATGGTGGAGGTCGCCGCGGCGGCCGGTGTCTCGGCGGAGACCCTGCGCAAGATCGAGACCGGTCGGGCACCGACACCGGCCTTCTTCACGGTGGCGGCGCTGGCCGCCGCGCTGGATCTCTCCCTGGATGAACTAGTGGTGGCGTGCGCCGACGGCGCGGGCTGGGAGGGTGAGGCGCTCTCGGCGTGAGCCGGGCGACGCGCGGCCCCGGCGGATCGGGCGGATCCGGTGGCTCGGGCGGCCCCGCCAGGCTCCAACGGCCCCGCTGGGTCCGGCGTCCCCGACGCGTCCGCCGGGGGCGGCCCGGGGCGGATCGCCGCCCGTGACCCGCCCTCAAGGGTGCGCGGCGACGGGCTGAGCGGTGCCCGGAGGGCTCGCGGTGGGAGGAGGGCCCCCGCCGGGCCCCGGAACGGGACCATGCCCGCCCCGCCGCCCCTCAGGCGCTCCGCCCGGCTCCCTGGGCGCGGATCTCCTCCACCAGGCTGGAGACGCTCTCGGCGGCGCGTCCGGAGGCCATGCCGCGCTCGAACAGCTCCAGGACCGCCTTCGGCAGGGTCGTGTCCACGCCCGAGTCCTCCATGGTGTGCAGGACGTGCTCCGCGCTCGCGGTGCCCATCGCGAGGCGGTCGACGTCGCCCGCGTGGTTGCCCGCGTCGATGCGGTCCGCGTAGAAGCCGAAGAACTCCCGGTTGGCGCTCATCGTGGTGACCGCGTGCGACAGGATGTCCGCCGCCTTCAGGCCATGGGCGTTGGCCAGGGCGATGGCCTGCCAGTAGCTGAGCAGCGAGGTCCAGAACATGGTCATCCCGATCTGGTACATCAGCGCGGCCCGTGAGGGGTCCTCGCCGAGGTACTCCACCTGGGTCAGCGTCTCCAGGGTGGCGCGGTGGCGCTCCAGGGGCTCGCTCGGGCCGCTGTAGAAGGTGTACGAGGCGGGGTCGCCGATCCCCGAGGGCGGGCTGGTCACGCCGCCGGCGAGGAAGGCCGCGCCGCGCTCGGTCACCCAGCGGGCGCCCTCCTCGGTCTTCCGGGGCGTGTCCGAGCTGAGGTTCACGACGACCCGGCCGCTCAGGGCGTCCTCGGCCTGTCCGAGCACCGTGTGCATCGTGGCGTAGTCGATCAGGCTCAGGACCACCAGCTCGTTGGCGCGCAGCGCCTCCTCGACGCTCGTGGCGAGCGTGGCGCCGCGCGCGACCAGGCCGTCGGCGCGGGACGGGGTCCGGTTCCAGAGGGTGACCTCGTAGCCCCGGTCGAGGAAGGCGCCCGCCATGGCCTGTCCCATGGGCCCGAGGCCGATCACGGTGACGGAGCGGCCGGCGGGCGAGGGCGCGGCAGTGGTGGCGGGCGAGGGTGCGGTGCCGGACATGGGTGCCTCCTGAATTTCTAGAACGTTCTATCTAGAGCAGATGCGGAGACCGTACCACGATCTCTAGAACGAGCGCTCTACTTAGGGGCGGTCTCGGCTATCCACACCCTGTGGACACATCTGGAGGCCGCCCGTCCGGTCGCGTGGCCGGTCGGCCGGTCGGCCGGTGGGGCGGGCGGTCAGCCGGGTGGCCGGGCGCGTTCGGCGAGGACGGTGGGCCAGGGGCGGGGCGTCCCCTCCCGTACGCGCCGCCGGCTCTCCGCCGCGCCGCGGCCCCGGCGCCGTACGCCGCGACGCTCATCCTCAGGCGGGGCGCCCGCCACCGTACCCGGACCATGGTTCCTCCGACGGATGGTCAGGAGGCCCACCCGCGCGGGCCGACGGACGGTCAGGAGGGTGCGCCCGCGCGGCCCGACGGGCGGAGCGCGCGCCGGAGTCAGCGCGGTACGACGGGAACGAGTGGGGGCGCCTCCTGCTGGAGCAGCCGCCCGAGCTGGTCGGCGCGGGCGAGATAGGGGCCGGAGAGCGCACGGAGCGCCGTCTGCAGATGCGCCACGAAGGGGCGTGTCTGGTCCGTCAGCGGGGGCGCCGCCAGCGTCGCCGCCGGATCGGGGTCGACCAGTGCGGCCCCGCCCCGCCAGCGCGCCTCCAGCCGGGGGCCGAGATGGCGTTGGACCTGGGTCAGCGCCCCGATGGTCTCCGCCCTGCTGCCGAGCGCCAGGAGCTCCTCGCGGACGCCCGCCGCGAAGTCGAACGAGACCTGTGCGGGGTCCTCGACGTCCGTGGCGGGGTCGGTACGGCGGACCAGGCCCCTGAGGACGAGCTCGGCCAGGTTCCAGAACTCGGCGCCCCGCAGCGACTGCTGGACGAGCCGCATCACCGGAAGGTTCAGCGGTACCGCCGCCAGCCGCCGCGCCAGCGCGAACGCCGTGGGCGAGGCCAGCGAACGGAACCGGCGCACGGTCTCGGCGGCGCGCGCCGCCGCTGGAACGTGCCCCTCGGCGGCGCCGGGCCGTCCCCGGGCGCCGACCGGGAACCCGGCGCCCCTGACCACTCCGGTGTCCCTGACCACTCCGGCGCCCCCGGCCTCCGTGAACTTCCCAGCCGCCATGAACTCCCCGGACCTCGCGAACTCCCCGGCGTCCGGCGCCGTCGGTGCCGTCAGTGCCCCGGCGCCGCTCGCGTACGGCCCGGCGCGCAGATCCCGGCCGGGGCCCGTCAGCAGGGCCGCCAGACCGTGCCACTCCCCGCCGTCGGCGGCCGCCACCAGCCGGGCCCACCGCCCCAGGGACTCGGGCCGTAGCTCCACCACGGGTACGGCGACGGCGGAGGCGTCGCACGCACCGGACTCCGGCGGGGTGACGGGCGTCGGCCGGGGCCCCAGCGCGTCGGCGGCCGGGTCGGCCGCACGCGTCTCATAGTGGCGGTTGGGCGAGCCCGGCCCACAGGACCGCAGCCGTGTCCTGGTCACCGTCGGCAGTGTCAGCTCCCAGAGGTGCTGCGGCAGCAGGTTGAGTACGGCCGTCGGTGAACCGGAGGCCAGCGTGTGCAGCAGCGCGGCGGCGCGCCCGTCGCGCCAGGCGGCGTTCCCTCCGTCCGTGAGCACCAGTAGGAGCTGGTGGTCCCCGGCGCGCCCGGCCGGGTGCGGTCCGGCCGCCGCGCCGGGCTCCCAGGCGACCGTCCGTACCGTACGGAACGCGGCGGTCTGCTCCATCAGCGCGCGCACACGGTGGCTCGTACGGCGCCACAGGGCCATCGCGGGGCTGATGTCGACCAGCAGCACCAGATCGAGCGGCCACTCCGGGGCGGCGCGGCGGACGGGGGCCGACGGCCCTTCCGCCGCGCTGGCGGCGCGCCCGGCGGCCGTCGCATCGTCTCGTGCGTCTCGTGCGTCTCGTGCGTCTCGTGCGTCTCGTGCGTCTCGTCCGTCTCGTTCATCTGGTTCGTCCGGATCCACCGCATGCGCGGCGGGCCGGGTCAGCCGTAACGGGCGCAGGGCGCGGCCGAGGGCGCGCGAGTCGGTGGCGCGCGGCAGGTCGGAATGGTCGTCGACGGCCGCCGGCGCGGGCGGAGACTCCGTCACCACGCGCCACCGCGAGGGCTCGTGCGCCGGATCGCGCGCGGGCGCGGGCGCGGTCTCGGGCGATGGGGTGTGCCGGAGGAGCGGCGCGGTGGCCTCGGGCGATGGGGTGCCGGGCGGGGTCGGCCCGGCCGTACCTCCCGCGTCGGCGCCCAGCCGTGGCGCGCACGGCACAGCCCGGGGACGCGCCCCGTTCGCGCCGCTGTCGTCAGGATGCGTCACGTCCTGTCCTCCCCCTCCGCGCGGAAGGCTCCACCGGGGCTCCCCGCCCGCCCGGACGGCGGTACGGATCGTCCCAGAGCAGCGCCACATGACGACCGAGCGTGGACGAGTCTCCAGCCGTGGCGTCCTCGTCCCGCGCGTCGACACGCAGCGATCTGACCGCTTCCGGCAATCGGCGGATCCCCTTGTGGGCCATCAGATCGGCCAGCTCGCCCCGGAACACGGGATCGGTGCCGCCGCGCCGGTCCCACAGCACGATCGGCACCCCGGCGCGGAGTGACTCGCCCAGCTCGTCCACGCCCGCGCCGTCCACGTCCGCGCCGTCCGCGCCGTCCGCGCCGCCCGCGCCGAAGTGCCGTGGCGGCCCGCTGAGCACCACGACGGCGGGCGGCGGATCCGCCAGCAGCCGCGAGCGGCCGTCGTCCGGGAACCAGTGGACCCGGCCCGCGCCCGCCTCCGCGAGCGCGTCCCAGCGCCGCCGCCAGCGACCGTGGGTGTCCGGGCGTTCCATCCGTTCCAGACTCCGCAGCAGCACCGGATGGTCCTCGCCGAGACTGGTCCGCGCGCCGTGGAACCCCCGCTTCGCCCAGTGCTCCACGGGCAGGTGGAGCAGCTCGCGCGGGAGCAGGAACTCCAGTGTCAGCTCCTCCGTGCGGAAGTACGCCCAGCCGGTCTCCGCCTGCTCCACCAGGGACTGCACATGGTGCGGCAGGTCGTCCAGGTCGATCCGCATATCCCCGCCGCGTACCGGATAGGGCTCCGGCTCGCACAGCCGCCACCAGTACGAGAGCAGCCGCTCGCGCTCGTGGTCGGGGTCGGCCAGCGGACGCAGCCGGACCAGCAGACAGGCGCCCGGCTCCCAGACCGCCTCCTCGGCGGAGTCGGATGCGGATCCTGGTACGGAAGCCGGTGGAGACGCCTGCGCGGAAGCCGGTGCGGGCACCGGTGGGGACGCCTCCACGGAAGCCGGTGCGGGCGCCTCCACGCGCGCCTCCGCGCCCGCCTCCACAGACGCCTGGACGGATGTCCGGACGAGTGCCCGCGGGGATGTCCGCGGGGAGTCGTGGACGGAGGTCCGCGCGGATGTCTGTACGGAGCCTGGTACGGACGCCCTGGCGCCGCTGTGGTCCACGGTCCGGGGCGTCCCCGGGCCGCCCGGGACGGCGCGCGTCGCCGCGAGGCCGTCACGCGCCTCCCGTGGCTCCCCGCGGTGGTCGGCGACCCACTCCAGGAGCGCCTCGCGGCGCCCCTCCTCCGCGTACCGGGCGAGCCGCTCGACCAGCAGGACGCAGGGCAGCGGCTCACCAGGGCGCGCGTTGAGCGTGGCGCAGTGCAGGACCGCGAGCCAGGGCTCGGTGCAGTACGCGGGCGGCGGCTCGGCGCGGTACCGCGTCACGTCCTGGTAGACACGGGCCACGTCGGGCACGTCCAGCCCGCCGAGCAGGGTCATCAGCCGGGACCACTCCGTGTGGGTGAAGAGGGGGACCTCGGCGACGGCGATGGCGGTGCGCAGCCGTTCGGTGTGCCGTGCCTCTCCCTCCAGCATCTCGGCCACGGAACCGATGACCTGGAGACCGCCGGGGTACTCCAGCACGGCCATCAGGAGCGCGTTCAGATACGTCCGCCGGCGCGCGCTCTCAGGAAGCGTGAACGCCGTCCCCAGACGCCGCTCCACCAGCCGGACGAACTCCCCGAGCGTGGCGGCGTCGTCGAGTGACGGAACCGACGCCAACGCGTCGAGCAGGACTTTCGGCGGCCCCCAGGTCGCTGCTTCCGTCACCCGGCACCACCGTCCGCACCCGGTGTCCCCACTCGTCCCTATGACGCGCGGTCACCTGGGGCGGGCCCGGACACCTCTGTCACGGAGGCGCGGTGCCTCCGTGACACCCTCTCTTCCCACCTCACGCCCCCCGCACTCCTGCACGCCCCCGGAGGCGCGTGTGCGACCGCCCGTGCGGGTGTGTACCGGGCCGGTACGGGGGATACGGGCGGGCACCGCGTGCGCCCCCCGGGAGGCCCGGTGGGCTCCGCGTCCCCTGAGGAGGCGCGTTTCCTGACGCACGCGCGTACCGACGCGTACCAGTCTGTGCCGATGCGTACCGATGCGTACCGATGCGCGCCAGCGCGTACCGGCCGCGTGTACCCACTGTTCGTCCCGGCCACGCGTGTCCGTCATCACGGCCCACCGCCGGGAACTCCGTGTGGTCACCACGCGACTACTGGGAGACGCCCCACGGTTCATGAGGAGGTCGGTGTGATGAGCGAGGAACGAGAAGCCGCGCGGCAAGCCGGTGGTGACGGTGGGTCCAGCGCGGCGGACTGGTACGCGGACGAGGACATCTGGGTGGACTTCGCCCCCGTGATGTTCTCCCAGGAACGCGTCGCGTCCATGGACACCCTGGTCAAGGAGTCGGCGCTGCTCGACTTCCCCCGGGGGAGCCGGGTGCTCGACCTGTGCTGCGGGCCTGGCCTCTTCGTGGTGCCGCTGGCCGAACGCGGCTACACCGTCACCGGGGTGGATCTCAGCGAGGCCATGCTGGACCGGGCGCGCGCCGCGTGCGCGGCGGCCGGGACCGATGTCCGCCTCGTCCGGGGGGACATGCGCGACCACAGCGAACCCGGCGCCTACGACGTCATCCTCAACGTCTTCACCTCCTTCGGCTACTTCGAGGACCGCGAGGACAACCTCCGGGTACTGCGCACGGCGCGGCGCAATCTGGCGCCGGGCGGACGGCTCCTCGTGGATGTGATGAGCAAGGAGGTGCTGGCCGGGTGGATCGGGCGGCCCAAGGTGGTCGACCTGCCGGACGGTTCGTTCGTCATCCAGCGCGACACCGTCCTCGACAGCTGGCGCCGGCTCCGTACCGACTGGACCCTGGTCCGCGGCGACACCGCGCGGACCGCGTCCATCCACTGCACCCTCTACAGCGGGGCCGAGCTGTGCGACCTCTTCACGGCGGCCGGGTTCGCCCGGGTCGAGTGCTTCGGCGACTGGGACGGAGGGCCCTACGACCAGCACTCCAGCCGTCTGATCGTGACCGGCAGCGACTGAGGCCACCACGGCCGCTCGCGCGCGCGGGGCCGTTCGCGAGACGGCTCGCGGGGCCGTTCGTACGCCCGCTCGTACGCCCGCTCGCGGGGCCGTTCGCGAGATCGTCCGCGAGACCGTTCGCGGGGCCGCTCTCCGGCGCCGTTCCGCGGGCCGTTCTCCGGTCCGTACGCGTCGCCGCCCACCTCGTCGCCCTTCCCGGGCGGGGCGGGGCGGACCGGAGCGCTCGCGCGAGAAGTCCGACGTCACACCGATCGCAGGAAGCGGCGGGGCGGTCCGCACCCCGCTCGTGGGCCCATGTCCCGGCAGGGGCGTGGCCCGCGCCGTACCCACCCCATCGGAGGACCCGTCCCCATGCAGCACACAACTGTCTCCCCTTCCGCCCCCGCCACCGTGCCCGCGCCGACGGGCACGGGCACGGCCGACCCCGGGGGGACCCCGCCGCCGGTCCCCGTGCACGGGCATATCACCGACGCCCTCAAGGCCCCCGCGTTCGTACGGCTCTCCGGTTCGATCGTGCTCGCGAGGTTCGAGACGATGAAGGTGTACGCGGCCCTCGGGGCCGTACGCACCCTGCTGGAGAGCGGCCGGATCAACCCCGGACACACGCTCGTCGACAGCTCCAGCGGCATCTACGCGCTGGCCCTCGCGATGGCCTGCCACCGCTACGGGCTGCGCTGCCACATCGTGGCGTCCACCACCGTCGACGCGACCATGCGGGCCCAGCTCGAAGTGCTGGGCGCCACCGTCGACCAGATGCCGCCCTCCCGCAGCCTCCGGCTGGACCAGGAGCGCCGGGTGCGGCATGTGCGTGAACTGCTGCGGCGGCGGCCCGACTACCACTGGATGCGGCAGTACCACGACCGGGTGCACTACGCGGGTTACCGCGAGTTCGCCGAGCTGGCGGGGGCGGCCCTGCCACCGGGGCCGGTGACCGTGGTGGGGTCCGTGGGGACCGGGGCGTCCACGGGCGGGCTCACCGAGGCGCTGCGCGAGTCCGGCCGGACGGTGCGGCTGGTGGGGGTGCAGCCGTTCGGGAGCGTGACATTCGGCAGTGAGGGGTTCCAGGACCCGGAGGCGATCATCGCGGGGATCGGCAGTTCCATCCCGTTCGGCAATGTCCGGCACGAGCTGTACGACACCCTCCACTGGCTGGACTTCCGGCACGCGATGGCCGGAGCGGTGGAGTTGCTGCGGGAGCACGCGGTCTTCGCCGGGCTCTCGACGGGCGCCGCCCACCTGGTGGCCCGCTGGGAGGAGGCCCAGTCGCTCCGGCGGACCCAGGGGGACACGGGCACGCGGGCCCAGGGGGACACGGGCGGACGGAACCCGGGGGACCCGGGTCAGTGGGAAGGCGCCGGGGACGGCACCACCCATCTGGTGCTCGGGGCGGACACCGGGCACCGGTACGCCGAGCGGGTCTTCGCCCGGCACGCGGAGGCGCTGGACCCCCGCTCGCTGCGGCCCGAGCGGATCCGCTCCCTGGACGAACTGCGCCCGCCGTGGGCGGTGATGGAGTGGGCGGGCCGTGCGGCCCCGGTCGCCGCGCGCGTCGTGGGTGAGGAGTCCGCCGACCGCCTCACGGCCGGTCCCGCCGCCGACGGCGGGCGCATGGGCCCCGCCGAACACGCCACCGCCGACGCGGAGCGCGCCGATCTCGCCGATCATGGCGACGACGCCACGGGGAGCGCCGGACTCGCCTATGACGCCGACCCCGAGCGCCTCAGCCTTGAGCCTCGCTGACCCTCGCCGAGTCTCGCCGAGGCACCGGCCGTACCCCTGCGCGCCCGCCCGCCATGCCCTTCTGACCACCACCCGATGACCACCACCCGATGACCACGGCCCGATGACCACGATCCGATGACCACGATCCGATGACCACGATCCGATGACCTCGCTTGTCCACCGCAGGTCCACCGCCTTCCGGCTGTCTCCGCCGATCACGTCCGCTGATCACCTCGCACCAGGAGCCCTCCATGACCATCGCCGCCCTTGAATTCCTCTCCTTCGGCCTCGCCCGGATGGCCGAGGCCGCCGACGCGGCCGGGCACCGGCTGGTCCTGCTCACCGGAGACCGGGGGGTGTACCGCCATGAGCTGGCCACCCTGCCCGAGGGCGCCATCGACGTGGTGGACGTCGACACCGGCGATCCCGCCGCCGTACGGGAGGTCCTCGCCGGGTTGCCCGAGCTGGCCGGACTGGTGAACACGACCGACACCTGGTCGCTGCCCGCCGCCGAGCTGGCCCGGGAACTGGGCCTGCCGGGGCCCCGGCCGGAGCTGGTGCGGGGGCTGCGGGACAAGGCGTGGGTACGCCGGACGCTCCACCGGGAGGGGCTGAGCCGGGGGTCCGCCGTCGTCATCGCGGCGGGGGAGACCGTCGCACCGGAGAACGCCCAGAACGTCCAGGCTGAGACCGCCCACGCGGAGCCCGTTCCGGAGGAGGCTGTTCCGGAGGAGGTCGTTCCGGAGGAGGCCGTCCGGCGGATCACGGCGGACGTCGGACTGCCCGCCGTGCTCAAGGACTCGGCCGGTACGTCGTCCCGCGCGGTGTGGATCGTCCGGGACGAACGGGAGCTGCGGGCCGCGCTCGCCGAGGCCGCGGAACTCCCGCTCACGGGGGAGCTGTTCGCGGAACCCTTCCTCGCCGGGCCGCTCTACAGCGCGGAGACCCTGAGCTGGGAGGGCGAGACCAGGCTGCTCGGGGTGTCGAGCCGGCAGACCTCCCGGACGCCCGCCGTACGGGAGGAAGGGGCCGCGTTCCCCGTCGCCCTCCCGCCCGCGGAACTGTCGGGTATCGAACGGTGGGTGGCGCGGGTGCTCGCCGCCGCCGGGCATGACCAGGGCTTCGCGCATGTGGAGTTCGTCCTCACCGCCGAGGGCCCCGAGCTGGTGGAGATCAACCGGCGGCTCGGGGGCGCCCTGGTCGCCGAGGCCCTCTGCCGGAACCTGCGCGCCAATGTGTACGAGGCGATGGTGGCCGTCACGCTCGGCGAGCGCCCGGGTCTGCTGGACGCCCCGGCGGCGCCGGAGCCGGGCCCGGCCGTGGCCTTCGTCCTCGTCTACGCGGAGACACCGGGTGTGCTGCTGGAGTGGACCGGTGTCGAGGGGCTGGGCGCCTTCCCCGGCGCGGTGGAGTGGTATCCGGTCCGGGTGCCGGGCGACTCCGTTCCCACCGTGCTGGACCAGCGCGGATGCACGGGCATGGTGCTGGCGCACGCTCCCACCGCCGAACTGGCCCAGCACCGTGCCTGGTCGGCGGCGACATCGGTGCGGCCGGTGATGAAGACGGCCGGGGCCCTATGAGCGGGCCCGGGGGAACCACCGGAGACCCCGGCGGGACCGTGCGCCGCGACCAGGACGGCGGCGCGGGGCCGGGTGGTGGTGCGGTCCGGGGCGGCGGTCCGGGGCGGGGCGGCCCGGCCCCCGGCGGCAGTCCCGCGCGAGGCGGCGATCCGGCCCCCGGCGGCGGCCTCCTCCACCGGTTCACGGGCCGGTTCGCGGGCCCGCAGCTCTTCCTCCTCGGGGCCTCCTTCCTCATCACCGTCGGCAGCTTCGCCGTGCTGCCGTATATGTCGGTGCTGCTGCATGAGCGATGGGGGCTCGGTCTCGGCGCCGTCGGGCTGGTGCTGGCCGTGGCCTCGCTGGTGCAGTTCAGCGGCGGGGTGGCCGGGGCCGCGCTGGCCCGGCGGATCGGACTGCGGGCCACGATGCTGGTGGCGCTGGGCGTACGCACGGCGGGGTTCGCCTGTTTCGTCCCCGGGGTGGACCGGCCGGTGCTGGCGGTGGTCGCGCTCTTCCTGGTCTCGACCGGGGCGGCGCTCTACCTCCCCGCCAACAAGGCGTATCTGGTGGCGGGGAGCGCCCCGGAGCGGCGGCCCGGCCTGCTGGCGGCCAGCGGTTCGGCGTTCAACGCGGGGATCGCGCTGGGTCCTCCGGCCGGGGCGCCCCTGGTGCTGGGCTCCCCGGGGGTGCTCTTCGGCGCGGTCGCGGTGCTCTTCGCGCTCATCGGACTCGGCCATGTCCTGCTGCCCCGGGTGGCCGACGACCGCCCGGACGCCACGGGGGCGGGCACCGGCAAGGGGCGGACGGCCCGGGGGGCCTCCCCGTTCGCGTACACCCTGCTCGCGGTGTACGTGTTCATGTTCTTCCAGCACTACGCGGCGCTGTACGCGGTGCCGCGCACCTCGACCGCCTACTTCGCCGTGGTCCTCGCCGGGTACGCCCTGCTGCTGGTCGTCGCCCAGCCGCTGCTGGCCGGGTGGATCGCGGGCCTGGCCTACGGCAGGGCGCTGAGGCTGGGATTCGGGTCGATGGCGCTGGGGATGGTGGCGCTGGCGGCCGGGGGGCGGCCGGGGATCGCGCTGGGCGCGGTGGCGCTCTGTCTCGCCGAGACGGTCCTCTTCCTCCGTAATGACCTGGAGGCCCTGGAGCGTTCCCGGGCCCCCGCCGCGACGGTCTTCGGACACCAGAGGCTCGCGGCCGGGCTGGGTGCCTTCAGCGCCGCCCTGCTCGGGGGGCCGCTGTACGGGGCGGCGGAGGACGGCCCGGGTGTGGCGGGGTTCTGGCTGCTGGTCGCGGCTCAGGCGGTGGTCCTGCCGGTGCTGCTGTGGGGTGGGGCACGGTGGCGCGGACGGCGTGCGGGCCGCCCCCCCCCGGACCCAGAACCAAAACCCGCCGCGCGCAAAGAGGCGACCCA
>NZ_JBHVHF010000137.1:0-20806 GCF_042800315.1 Streptomyces sp. NPDC057638 | reverse complement strand
CCGCCGCCGGGCCGGGGCGGGGCGGCGCCTCCGTCCTCCCGCCGACGGCCGGGGGCGCCCCCGGCGGCCCGCCCCTGATCGCGGACGGCCGGGCACGGCTCGACGTCACCCTGACCGACCCCGCCGACAGCGCGGCGGCCGAACGTACCGTGACCGCGCTGCGGGAGGCCGTCCACGCGGTGCCCGACGCCGACGCGCTGGTGGGCGGGGTCACCGCCCAGCGGATCGACACCCAGCGGACGGCGGCGGCCGACCGCGCCCTGATCGTGCCGGTCGTCCTGGCGATCATCCTGGTCATCCTGACGGCACTGCTGCGCTCACTGCTGATGCCGCTGCTCCTGGTCGCGACGGTCGCGCTGAACTTCTTCGCCACGCTCGGGGTCGCGTCCCTGGTCTTCACCCACCTTCTGGGCTTCACCGGCACGGACGCCTCGGTGCCGCTGTACGGATTCGTCTTCCTGGTGGCGCTCGGGGTGGACTACAACATCTTCCTGATGTCCCGCGTCCGGGAGGAGTCGATCCGCCTCGGCACCCGGGAGGGCCTGCGCCAGGGGCTGGTGGCGACCGGCGGGGTGATCACGTCGGCCGGGGTGGTCCTGGCGGCGACGTTCGCGGCGCTGGGGGTGATCCCGCTGGCGTTCCTGATCCAGATCGCCTTCATCGTGGCGTTCGGCGTTCTCCTGGACACCCTGGTGGTCCGCTCCCTGCTGGTCCCGGCCCTGGTACGGAGTCTGGGCGAGCGCGCCTGGTGGCCGGGTGGTCCGGCCGGATTCCGACGCCATGAGCCGTCCGCGCCGTCTGAACCGTCCGACGTCCGCGCCGTCTGAACCGTCTTGAGTCGTCCGTGCCGTCCGTGCCAGGGCCTGCCGGGTGTCCGGTCGCGGGGGTGGCCGGGGAGCGGCGAACCGTCGGGTGGGCACGGTATGCCCGTCCACCGCTCCGGCGTGACGTGCGCCCCGCCGGTAGCCGCCCCGGTACGGGGAAACCCGCGCGGTGGATCTGCGGGCCCCCACCACGCGCGGGGCCGTCGGCCCGGTGAACTCCCCGCACGCCTGGCCTCATTGACCCGCCGCTCTCCTCGACCTAGCCTCCATTCCCGTACGGGAACGCTGTCCATGTACGGGAACGGTCATCGTCCGTGGCGGCATGGCTCGACGCACCGCCTCCGGCCTCCACCCCCAGGAAGTGACGCGGATGAGACAGCAGCCGACCATCACCGCCTTCGCCGTCTACCCCGTCGCCGGACGCGACGGCATGGAGCTGAACCTCTCCGGGGCGCACGGTCCCTACTTCACCCGCAACGTCGTGGTTCTCACCGACTCCGAAGGGCGGACGGGACTGGGCGAGGTGCCCGGCGGAGAGGGGATCACCCGGACGCTGCGGGAGGCGGAGCGCCTCGTCGTCGGAGCGGGGGTGGGTGACTACCGGCGGGTGTTACGGGAGATGGGGGCCCGCTTCGCCGCGCGCGACGCCACCGGGCGCGGTGCGCAGACCTTCGATCTGCGCACCACGGTGCACGCCGTCACGGCGGTCGAGTCGGCCCTGCTCGATCTGCTCGGACAGCACCTCGGCCTGCCCGTGGCGGCCCTGCTGGGCGATGGCCAGCAGCGCGACTCGGTCCGGGTGCTGGGATACCTCTTCTATGTCGGTGATCCCGACCGTACCGATCTGGAGTACGTACGCGAACCCGGCGCCGAGGTGCCGTGGTACCGGATCCGGCACGAGGAGGCCCTGACGCCGGAGGCGATCGTCCGTCAGGCCGAGGCCGGTCACGCGCTGTACGGCTTCGAGGACTTTAAGCTCAAGGGCGGTGTGCTGCACGGGCGCGAGGAGGTGGCGGCGGTCCGGGCGCTCAAGGAGCGCTTCCCCCGGGCGCGGATCAGTCTGGATCCCAACGGCGCCTGGTCGCTGCGCGAAGCGGTCGGGCTGTGCGCTCCGCTCGTCGGTACGCTCGCCTACGCCGAGGACCCGTGTGGCGCCGAGGACGGGTACTCCGGACGGGAGGTCCTGGCCGAGTTCCGGCGCGCCACCGGCCTGCCGACCGCCACCAATATGATCGCCACGGACTGGCGTCAGCTGACCCACGCCCTCGCGCTCCACTCCGTCTCCATTCCCCTCGCCGACCCGCACTTCTGGACCATGCGGGGCTCGGTCCGGGTGGCCCAGCTCTGTGACGCGATGGGTCTGACCTGGGGCTGTCACTCCAACAACCACTTCGACATATCGCTGGCGATGATGACCCACTGCGGAGCCGCCGCCCCCGGCGCGTACAACGCCCTGGACACCCACTGGATCTGGCAGGAGGGCCTGGAGCGGCTGACCACGCGGCCACCGCGCATCGTCCACGGTGAGATCGCCGTACCCGCCGCCGCCGGCCTCGGCGTCACGCTGGACCGGGACCGGCTCCGCGCGGCGCATGAGCTGTACCGGGAGAAGAGGCTCGGGGCCCGCGATGACGCCGTCGGGATGCGGTATCTCGTCCCCGGGTGGACATTCGACCCGAAACGGCCGTGTCTGGTCCGGTGAGAGGGTCCGTGGCAGAGACGGGGACGGCGCGACCAGTCACCGGGGGAGCGGTCCGCGAGGAGTCCAGTGCGGGCACCCTGCGTACGTTCGAGTGGTCTACGGGAAGCCGGGCCCCGGAGAGATGACGGTACGGCGGCCGCGTCGTTACCTTGACCGCCGTATCCCATATCGCGATGAATGGTGCTCCATGCGAAGAATGTGGATGTGGGTCGGGGCGGTACTGGCGCTCGCCGTCGGCGTGGTCGTCTGGGCCGTCCTGGCACACGGGAACCCGACGGCGGACAGCACCGCGTTCGACGACGTGAAGAACCGGCGGCTCCGGGCGAACGCCCTGCTGGAGTCCGGACTGACACACTTCCGCCACCAGGAGATCGCCCAGGCGCAGACCGCCTTCGAACATGTCCTGGTCCTGGACCCCGAGAACAAGGTCGCCTGGTTCAACCTCGGTTCCCTCGCCCAGGGCCGGGGCCACCGGGCGGACGCCCTCCAGTCCTACGACGCAGCCCTGAAGGCCGACCCGTCGTACACCTCCGCCCTCTTCAACAAGGCACTGCTGCTGGAGACGAGCGACCCGGACGCGGCGCTCGCGCTCCTGCGCAGGGCCGTCGCCGCCGACCCGAAGGCATCCACCGCCTACTTCCACATCGGCCAGGTGCTGGCCCGCCAGAGCCGGGACGCACCGGCACGGGACGCCTACCGCCGGGCCGTCGCGCTCGACCCCTCCCTGCGCCCCCATGTGCCGGAGCCCTTCCGGGAGCCGGGTGGCCCCAGCGCCTCTGGCGAGAGCACGGATGAGAACACGGGCGAGAGCACCGCCGCGAACCCGGATGAGAGCACGGGCGAGAGCACCGCAGCGAACACAGATGAGAGCACGGGCGAGAGCACCGGTGCGAGCACCGAAGCCGTCGCGCCCCACGAGACCTCGGACAGGTAGCCCCAGATGACGCCGACCACGACACCCACGTTCTCCATCTTCACCCCGAGCCACCGACCGCGATTCCTGGACGAATGCCTGGAGACACTGCGCGCGCAGTCCCGTACGGACTGGGAGTGGATCGTCCTCCTCAACAACGGCGCCCGGTGGCGGCCCGAGCGGCCCGACGAGCGGGTCCGGGTGGAGATCGCCGACGAGATCCGGGGCGTCGGCGCGGCCAAGCGCCGGGCCTGCGAACTCGCCCGGGGCGAGATCCTGGTGGAACTCGACCATGACGATCTGCTGGCCTCCGACTGTCTGGCCGAACTGGGGAAGGCGTTCGACGAGAACCCGGAGTGCGTCTTCGCCTACAGCAACACCGCCCAGATCACCGAGGACGGCGGGCGGGACGACACCCGCTTCAACGAGGAGCACGGCTGGCGGTACGAGGAGGTCCTCGTCGACGGCAGACAGCTGCTGGCCGCCAGGACCATGGCACCGACACCGCACAACGTCGCGTACATCTGGTACGCGCCGAACCATGTGCGCGCCTTCCGCAAGGACGCCTACACGGAGGTCGGCGGCTACGACGCCACCCGGGCCGTCCTGGACGACCAGGACCTGATGTGCCGGCTGTTCCAGGTGGGCGACTTCCACCACATCGAACGCTGTCTCTACCTCCAGCGCATGCACACGGCGAACACCCAGCGCGACGCGGAGGTCAACGCGCATATCCAGCGGGAGACGGTCGCGCTCTACGACAAGTACATCGAGGCCAACGCCCTGGCCTGGAGCAGGCGCCGCGGGCTGCTCGCGCTGGACCTCGGCGCGGCCCACCGCAAGCCCCCGGGCTATCTGGGCGTGGACCAGCACCCGGGGGAGGGCGTCGACATCGTCGCGACGCTGCCCGACCGGCTGGACCTGCCGGACGGCTCGGTCGGACTGATCCGCGCGGTCGACTTCCTGGAGCACGTCCCCGCGAAAGTGCCGCTGATCAACGAGCTGTACCGGCTGCTGGCACCCGGCGGAATGCTGCTGACCACGACACCCAGCTCGGACGGGCGCGGGGCCTACCAGGACCCCACGCATGTCGCGTTCTACAACGAGAACTCCTTCTGGTACTACACCGACGACCAGTACCGGGCCTTCGTGCCCGAGATCGAGGCGCGCTTTCAGAGCTCCCGTCTCGTGACGTACTTCCCGACGGAGTGGCACTCCTCGAACCGGATCTCCTACGTGGTGGCCAACCTGATCGCCATGAAGGAGGGCGCGACCCGCTGCGGCGGACCGCTGCTGGTCTGAGGCCGCGCCCCGGCTCGTACCGCGCTCGTCACCCCGTCACGAGGGTCGCGTACCGCGCTCTCATCCCGTCACGAGGGTCGCGTACCGCGCTCTCATCCCGTCACGAGGGCGGGGCCGCGGCACGGGCGGCGGCGGCCGGTTCCGCGAACGGAGGGGTACGCAGGGCCGCCGCCAGCTGGACCCGCCAGTCCGGCTGGCGGCGGACCCCGGCGCGTGTCCACCGGCCGTGTCCCAGCACTCCGTACGCCGGCCGGACGGCGGGGCGGGGGAAGGCGGCCGAGCCGACCGGGCGCAGGCGCTCGGGATCGAGCCCGGTCAGCCGGTACACCTCCCGGGCCAGCCCGTACCACGTCGTGTGCCCCGCCGCGGTGCCGTGGTAGACACCCGCCGGGGCCCGCCCCGCCAGCGCGGCCCGGCCGAGCGGGACCAGCTGCCGGGCGAGCGCCACCGACCAGGTGGGCTGGCCGTACTGGTCCGCGACCACGTCGACGCTCGCTCTGCGGCGGGCGAGTCCGAGCATGGTGGCCACGAAGTTGTGCCCGTGCCCGCCGTAGAGCCAGGCGGTGCGGACGCTGTAGCCGGTGTGCGGCAGCAGTTCGGCCACCGCGCGCTCCCCCAGCAGTTTGCCCCGGCCATACGCGTTGAGCGGCCCGGTCGGCGCGTCCTCGCCATACGGGCGGCGGCCGTCCCCGGGGAGGACGTAGTCGGTGGAGACATGGAGCAGGACCGCCCCCGTCGCGGCGCAGGCACGGGCGAGATGACGTACGCCGGTGCCGTTGACGGCGGTCGCCGAAGCCTCGTCCCGCTCGGCGCCGTCCACATCCGTCCAGGCGGCGCAGTTGACGACCACCCGGTGGGCGGCGACGGCGGAGCGCACGGCCCCCGGGTCGGTGATGTCGAGTTCACCATGGGTCAGCCCGGTCACCTCGGTGCCCGGGACGGCGGCGAGTTCGGCCAGCACATCCCGGCCGAGCATCCCGCCCGCGCCGGTCACCAGCCATGCCGTGCGCGCGGTCGTCGCGCCACCTCTCAGGAGGGGACGCATGTCGTTTCCGGGGCCGTGGACCGCAGCCCGCGCCGGTAGGCGACGCACTCCTGGTGGACGGGGAGCAGGCCCCGTAGCTCGGCCTCCGCCAGGGTGGGCGCGGTGGCGTCCTTGTCGGAGAGTTCGAGCGTGAGATCGCCGGGCCAGTCGATCGCCAGCCGTGGATCGAGCGGATGGATACCGAACTCGCGCCGCGGTCTGTACTGCTCGGAGCAGAGGTAGACCACGACGGAGTCCTCCTCCAGCGCCAGGAAGGCATGGCCGAGTCCCTCCGAGAGGTAGACGGACCGGTGCTCCCGGTCATCGAGGCGCACCGCCTCCCAGGTGCCGAAGGTGGGGGAGCCGGTGCGGACATCCACCACCACGTCGAGCACCGCCCCGCTGACGCACGTCACGTACTTGGCCTGCCCGGGCGGCACGGCGGCGTAGTGGATGCCCCTCAGGACACCGCGCCCGGACCGGGAGTAGTTCGCCTGCTCCAGCCGGAGCGGATGGCCGGTCAGCTCATGGAACCGATCGGCCTTGAACCACTCATGGAAACGTCCCCTCCGGTCCGCGAACACCCGTGGACTGTCCACCCACGCGCCCTCGATACCCAGCGGTCTCACCTGAAGCGTTCCTTCCGTCTCCGCCCGCTCGTGCGGTCCGTTCCCCAGCCCCCGCCGTCAGAAGGCCGCCACCGGCCGCGTCCGTGCCCGGTCGGCCTGCGGCGCTACGGTGGCACAGGGCCCGCCATGGTCCAGCAGCTCCAGCAGATACCGCCCATAGCCACTGGCGAGCAGCGGACGGGCCAGCGCGCGGAGCTGGTCGTCATCGATGAGGCCGACCCGCCAGGCCGCCTCCTCCACACAGCCGATCTTGAGGCCCTGCCGCTCCTCGACCACCCGGACGAACTCCGACGCCTGGACCATGGAGGCGAAGGTCCCCGTATCCAGCCAGGCGGTACCCCGGTCCAGCCGGGTGACACGGAGCTCACCGGCCTCCAGATAGGCCCGGTTGAGGTCGGTGATCTCCAGCTCACCCCGGGCACTGGGACGGAGCCCGCGCGCGATCTCCACGACGCGCTGGTCGTAGAAGTACAGCCCGGGCACGGCGTACCGGGACCTGGGGCGGGCGGGCTTCTCCTCGATGGACAGCGCCCTGCCGTGGTCGTCGAACTCGACCACGCCATAGGCCGAGGGGTTCGCGACCTGGTACGCCAGGACATGGCCGCCGCACGTCCGGTCCTCCCGCGCCAGCCGGGCACTCAGCCCCGAGCCGTGGAAGATGTTGTCACCGAGGATGAGCGCGACGGATTCGTCCCCGATGAAGTCGGCGCCCAGCAGAAACGACTGGGCGATTCCCTCCGGGCGTGCCTGCGTCACATAGTCGATGCGCAGACCGAGCTGGCTGCCGTCGCCGAGCAGCGAGCGGAACTGCTCCTGGTGTTCCGGGGCCGTGATGACGAGGATGTCGCGCACCCGCGCCAGCACCAGCGTGGAGAGCGGATAGTAGATCATCGGCTTGTCGAACACCGGAAGAAGCTGTTTGGAAACGGAACGGGTCAGTGGCCAGAGCCGTGATCCGGTGCCACCGGCCAGGAGAATTCCGCGCATGGGCAGTCAGGGGTGCGGCGCCTTCCCGGGCCCGTCCCCGCCCCCTTTCCTTCCGCGTGTGGGCCTTTCGCTCGTACGGCCCACCGATGACCTACTCGACCGGGCACACCACCCCCGTATGGCGGGTTTCACCCGACGGAGGCCATGGGCCGCACCCGGGGAGGGCCCTTCCTCCCTCACCGTGACCGCAGTATTCCGACACGTGGTGGGGCCCGCGGGCGCTCGACCCGCCGGGATCGCCGTCACGTCACCGCTTTGCGTCTTCAATCGGGTGATGTTCCCCCTCGATCGTGAGCCGTGCGCCCGCGCGTGTCCCCGGCCCGCCGAATATGACTCGATTCATCGTTCTGTGTGAACGTCGCACAAATGGGCCGTCAGGTTCAACGGCTGCCCTCTGGGGTGGCTGCCCGGGGTTATGTGATCGCCTCTCATCTGATGGCCACGGCTCGTCTCCTCCATTTCTTCGTGAAGGGAATTCTGGTGAACCGTAGAACCATCCGCCGTAACCGGGTGAGGGTCATCACCTCGGTGTCGGCGGGCACCTTGGCCGCCATCCTCAATGTCGTGCCGACCGGATTGGCCGTCGCCGACGCTGTTGAGCGCTCGGGTGCCGGGCACAGTCTGGGCCTGCCGGGGCCGAACGGCGCCACGACGGCGAACGGACAGGACCACGAACCCGCCCGACAGGGCGAACGCGGCCTCCAAGGCCCCGAGAAGAAGGGCCCACAGGGTCCACGGGGCCCGCAGGGCCCGCAGGGCGTTCCCGGTCCCCAGGGCCCCCAGGGCGCCACCGGCGCCACCGGACCTCAGGGGGCGCAAGGCGCCGACGGTACGGACGGGGCACGGGGACCCCAGGGCGCCACCGGATCTCAGGGCACCCAGGGCACCCAGGGCGCTGACGGTGCGCAGGGGGCCAGGGGTCCGCAGGGCACCCAGGGCACGCAGGGCAATGACGGTGCTGACGGTGCGCAGGGAGCCAGGGGTCCGCAGGGCACCCAGGGCACGCAGGGTACCCAGGGCAATGACGGCGCGGATGGCGCGCAGGGGGCCAGGGGTCCACAGGGCACCCAGGGCACGCAGGGCGCTGACGGCGCTGACGGCGCCCAGGGCACTCAGGGATCGCAGGGCGCGACGGGTGCGCAGGGCGCGAACGGCACGCAGGGAACCCAGGGCACCCAGGGCGCGACCGGTGCGCAGGGCGCCAACGGTGCCCAGGGCACTCAGGGATCGCAAGGCACACCGGGCACGCAGGGTGCGACGGGTCCGCAGGGTACCCAGGGTGCGACGGGTGCGCAGGGTGCGAACGGCACGCAGGGAACCCAGGGAACCCAGGGCACGCAAGGAACTCAGGGAACCCAGGGCACCGCGGGCACGCAGGGTGCGACCGGGGCCCAGGGTCCGCAGGGTACCCAGGGCGCGACGGGTGCGCAGGGTGCGAACGGCACGCAGGGAACCCAGGGCACGCAAGGCACGCAAGGAACTCCAGGCACCCAGGGTGCGACCGGTGCCCAAGGGACCCAGGGCACGCAGGGTACGCAAGGCACCCAGGGCGCCACCGGACCTCAGGGGCCGCAGGGCCCGGCGACGCTGAACACCTATGTCATCAGGGGCCCCCAGGCCATCCCGGCGCTCATCGGCGTGGGTGTGACGTCGACAGCCAACTGCCTGGCCGGTGACCTGGCCACCGGCGGCGGCTTCGACACCTTCGGGCTCCTCAGCGCGATCAACGTCATTGAGAACGCGCCGATCCCCAAGAGCGCCGGCACGCAGGGCGTGGCCGCTACCGGATGGCAGACCCAGGCGTCCGTCACGGTTCTCGGCGGGGGATTCCAGTCCTATGTGGTCTGCGTCAACCCGTAGTCCCGGCCGATCGGCGCGTCGCCCCGCGGCACCAGTCGCTCGTTGGTGACCAGTGAGGCGCGAGCCAGCTGATCGATGTGGTGGAGCCGCCTCCGACGGCTCCACCACATCAGCCTCCGCCTACGTGGCGGGTGTTCCGGACCCGGGGGAGCGCGGCCGGTCGGGACCGGCCCCGGCGAACCGGCCGGACGGCCCGAGCCGCCCGAGCGCCGCCCGTATGTCAGTCCGCGAGCGCGCGGGCCAGTTCCGTACGGAGGTGCCCGTACAGCGGGGCCAGCCGCAGCAGGCCCGATGCCAGGGCGTGGTCGTCCCCGGTGACCAGCGGATACTGCAGGCCGCCGAGGACGCGGGCCTGGTCGGCGGCGACAGCCGCCGCGTCGGCCAGGCCCAGCCGCGTCAGGCACCCGGACGCGTCCGCGAGGCGCCGCGCCCCGACCCGTACCGCGAACACCTCCAGGAACGAGCGCAGGTGCGGGGCGAGTCCCTGGCGCACCCGCTCGGCCAGAGCGCGGGCCGCCTCGGCGCCGTGGACCGAGCCCGCCGGGCCGCGGCCCGTGCCATCCAGCCAGGCGACGGCCCGCGGCAGCATGGCGCGTAGCGCGTCCCGTTCGTCGACGACGTGGTCCCGGGTGAAAGAGTGGCGCATGATGTACGGCTCGTCGGTGTACGGGACCGACTCGGCCCGCCACGCCGCCAGGAACGCCGGGACGGGCAACGTCGCGAACGGGTGCCCGTGCGGGTCGTGCAGCACCACCGTGTCGTCGCTGACCTCGACCACCACCACATAGTGGTCCGCCGCGTCCGTGTCGTCGCCGGACCGTGGCCACGGGGTCCCCGGCTGGTAGAGCAGCAACCCCATGTCCACCGGCCCCACCACCACCGGGCCGGGCGCGGCGGCCTTCCGCAGACGGTCCAGCGCCTGCTCCGCCGTACCGCCCGCGTCCCGCGCGCACTCCCAGCCCAGCAGGCCCAGCGCGGCGTCGATCCCGGCCTCCGGATCCCAGCCCAGCGGATCGAACAACGGCAGTGTCCCACCCAGCAGGTGCATCCCGAACGGAGACCCGGTCAGTGTCTCGATCACCGCGGGCGCGGGCGCCGCGCTCCCCATCGCCATCGCCATCGCATGGGTGTAGCAGTACGGACCAGAACCCGAGTAGGTGAACATGAAGGGCACATCCTTCCCTCAGTACAGGCTTCGTGACGCACCCCAGCAGAGACCTTGACACGGGCGGAAGGTCAAGCCGCCCGGGGCGGAGCCCCCGTCGCTCCGGGTCCTGGGAGCCCTGCGCCGAGGGGGACGAGACGTCCGCTGGAGGGGATCGAGCTCCCCACCCATCCCCGGGAACCCGCTTCCCGCGCCGCCACCGGGGGAAGGAACCACCCGGCACGGCCCCGTCGCACCGCCTTGTGACCGGTGGGCGCGGGCCGTCCGCCAGGGCGGAGAGGCCGGGTGCGCGGAGACCCGGCGGGGCTGCGGGAAGAGGGAGGTGCCGCTCATGGGTGGCGAGTCCGGTGAGCTCCATGAAGCCGGTGAACCAGCCGAAGCCGGACCGGATCAGGCGTCGGATCAGGCATGGGATCAGGCGTCGGATCAGGGATCAGGCCAGGCATCGGATCAGGGGTACGGATGCCGCAGGATCGAGCGCGGCGGGCCGACGGCGGAATGTCCCGTCGCGCGGGGCGAGGACGGGGTGTGGGAGGTACGGGGGTACGGCGAGGCGCGTGCCGTACTGCGCAGCACATCGACCGTCCAGGCCGGGCTCGGGATCGAGACGGTGTCGAGACTGCCGAAGCGCATCCGGCGGCCGGTTCTCTACCGGGACGGTCCCGAGCATCGCGAACACCGCCGCCAGACCGCGCGGTTCTTCACCCCACGCCGCGTCGACGAGCACTACCGCGAGGTCATGATCCGTGTCGCGCGGGCCCGGATCGACCGGCTCCGGGCCGACGGCCGGGCCCGGCTCTCCGATCTCAGCTTCGATCTCGCGATCGAGGTGGCCTGCGCCGTCATCGGTCTGACGGAGAGCAGGCCCGGCATCAAGGAACGGCTGGAGCGCTTCTTCCCGGAACGGTTCGGCACACCGGGACTGACCAGTCCATCCGGTCTCTACTGGACCCTGCGGCAGAACACCAACTGGCTGCGGGTGTACGCCGGGGATGTGCGCCCGGCCGTACGGGCCCGCCGCCGCGCCCCACGGGACGATCTCATCTCCCACCTCATCGCCGACGGCTGCTCCTCCGCGGAGATCCTCGGCGAGTGCCTGACGTTCGCGGCGGCGGGCATGGTCACCACTCGCGAGTTCATCAGCGCGGCGGCCTGGCATCTCTTCTCCGATGCCGAGTTGCTGGCGCACTACCGGGCGGCGGAGGAGCCGGACAGGCTCGCGGTGCTCGGCGAGATCCTGCGGCTCGAACCGGTCGTGGGCCGCCTCAGCCGCCGCGCCACCGCACCGATCGACCTGCCCGGCGCCGACGGCGGCACACTCACCGTCCCGGCGGGTGACCGGATCGACATCCTCGTCGATCACGCCAACATCGACGAACGGACCGTGGGGCCACGACCGCGGCGGCTGCGCCCGGGGCGCGCCATGAAGGACGCCGCGGTACCGGGGCTGGCTTTCGGAGACGGTCCGCACAAGTGCCCGGGGCTGCATATCGCGCTTCTGGAGACGGATGTCTTCCTCAGCCGACTGTGCGCCCTCCCCGGAGTGCGGATGGTGAGCCCGCCGACCATCGGCTTCATCGACGCCATCGGCAGCTACGAACTGCGGAACTGTGTGCTGGAGGTGAGTACGGGGGCCTGAGAGCCACCCGTCCCCGCACTCCGGGACAGGAGACCGGGCACGGAGCCGCCGAGACGGTTGCCCGTCCCGGGACCGGACCGGCCACGGCCGCCTGCGGCCCTGGTTCCGCTGTCACGGTCACGGTCGCTGATGAGCGTGGCGGCCGGAGTCAGGGCGCGCACCCGGCGAGCCGGGCGCGCACCGGGCACCGACACGACGGCGCGTCGGCGGCGGGCGGTGCGATCCGGCGACGGTATGGGCCCCGGTCACGAGAACTGAACTCGGCCGGGGCCCACACCCTGCCCGTGGCTACTTACCGCTCCACGCGTACAGACCCCGGTCCGGCCTGCTCGCGAGGTCGCCCTTGCGGAGCGTCTCCAGGGTGTTGCGCACACCCTGGAGCTGGACCTTGTCCGGGTTGAGGAGGCCGATCGCCTCCGCGACCTGACGGGCGGTCATCGGCTCACCCGACGCCTGCAACACGGCGGTGACCTTGCTGCGCTGTGTGTCGGTCCGCTGCGCGGGCACGGCCTGCTTCGCCGCCGTGCTCGACGTGACGGCCGCGCTCGGCTTGCTCGTCGCGCTCGGCTTGCCCGCCGGGCTCGGCTTGTTCGTCGTGCTCGTCGCGCTTGACTTGCTCGGCGACTTCGCCGGGCTCGTCGTGCGCGACGCGGGCTTGCGGGCGGGCGTCGTGGCGGTGGCCTTCTTCTCCGCCGCCGCCTCCTTCTTCGCCCGCGGCTTGCGAACACCCTTGGCCTTCGGGGTGCTCTTGACCCGCTCGCCGGTCGCCACCGCTTCGCCCGGCTGGGCGGCGGGGGCGGGCTCCGCCACGGTGCCGGGGTCCGTCACGGGTTCGGCCGCCGTGGTCCCGGTCTCGTGCTCCGGCGCCGACTCGGCGGCGGCGATGGCGTCGTCCGCGCGGGTCGGCGCGGGGACGGCGGGCTCCCGCGGTACGGAGACGGTCGGCTCCACGGGGGCGGACCGTCCGAAGACCACCGCCAGAGCCCGCCGCGCGCCTTCGATGTCGGTCAGCTTCCGGCGCTGGTCATCGAGCTGGGCCTGAAGGCCCTCGATGGCGACTTCCAGGTTCTTGATCGACTGGAGGTGCTTGGCCTCCTCCGCGTCCAGGCAGGCGAATACTTCGTCACGGCCCATATGAGTCTCCGGTTTCGGGTGAGATAGGAATGAAAACCCACGTTATACCGCCGAGAGCCCACCTTTGACAGGCTCCTGGTGCCGCTCCGGGTCCGAGGGGCGGGCGAACGCGGCAGGGGACTCCCCGTTCGCGCCCGCCGCCCGCGCGGAGGCGGCCGCGGTTCGGCGCGGCGATCCCGTGTACGGAAGGGGGCTCACCGGCCTGATGAGGCAGCGTGAACGGGTGGAAGCCGTACGTGGGACACCGTTGGACGACCTCGTCGCGTGGCGGGGTGAACTCGCCGTGCTCGTACGGGCGGTCCGCCCGAACACACCAGGCGAAGGGGTTGTCCTCGCCCGGAGCCATGCCGCGGCGGCCGTCATGAAAGCGATCAGCGGCCAGGCGCGTCCCGATCAGCTCACCGAACCGCTGGGAGCGGGAAGGGCCCCGGTCGGGGATCGTCGGCCAGGCATCATCGGTCAGGGATCGTCGGTGATCAGGACCCGTGCCATGGCGGCGGTTGCGAGCAGGCCGATCCCGGTGACCAGGAAGACGCCGCCGGTGCCGATGCCCGCCGTGAACACGCTGAGGACGGCCGGGACCAGGGACTGGCCGACGCGGTTGCCGCTGAGGCGCAGCGCGAGCCAGGTCGAGGTGGTTCCGGCCGGGGCGGCGGTGGTCACGATCGTCATCGACAGTGGCTGGCCTATCCCGAGGGCGAACCCGGCGATGGCGAGCAGGACTCCCACGACCCAGACCGGAAGGGGAGCGGCGAGCGCGGCCACGGCCACACCCGCCACGAGGGTGGAGACGAAGGAGAGCCGGGGCCGTCCGAGCCGGGTGGTCAGACGGGCCAGGCCCAGCCGCGAGGCCATCGTCGCGGCCGCGCGTACGGAGAGCAGGACGCCGACGGTCGCCGAGGAGATCTCCCGCTCCACACCCAGCGCGGGGAGATAGACCTGGATCAGGTCGACCGCGGCGAGAACGAGCATGCTGAGCAGCAACGCGCCGGTCATGGTGCGCCGGGTCGCCGGGGGGACCCGCAGTGCCGAGCGCAGGGAGTCCCCCTGGGCGGGCGGCGGGTCCGGGTTCCCCGGCGACGGGAGCAGGAAGGTCACGGCGAGCAGACCGGCGCAGGTGGTCGTGTAGATCGCGAAGAGGAGGCCGGTGTCCGGGAGGACCGCGCTTCCGCCGACGACCGCCAGCACCAGCGGGGCGGCCGCCTGCCCCAGCGATCCCACGAAGGTGTAGGTGCCGAAGGCGGAGTCGAGCCGCTCCCGCCCGAGCCGGGCCACCAGTGTCTGCTGGCCGACGATCGCGAGGAGGTGCCCCAGACCGATCACCGCGTTCCAGACCAGCAGACTGGTCAGGCTCCGCGACCACAGATGGACACCCAGCCCCGCCCCGGTCATCAGCACACCGCCGATGACCAGGCTCCGTGTCACGTTGCCCCGGTCGTTCCAGCGGCCTATGGAGAGGGCCACCACGAGCGGCAGAAGCGCGAAGCTCGCGGCGATGAGTCCCACCATCCGGGGGTCCACACCGAGCTCGATGGCACGGTAGGCGGACGTGGGCCGGACGACATAGGCGGCTAGCTGGAGCAGGAAGGCGTGGCACAGAAGGGCTGCGGTGGCTCTCAACGGTCCGAGGACCCCTGAACGGCCGGAGCCTTCTCCTCAGGTACCGCGACGGTGGGGATCCGCCGTCGCGCGGACCGGCGGAGGAGGAACCCGCCGAACAGAACGGCCGCGAGGGTGAGGTACACGATGATCGTGAACGGCGTCGACACCAGGGCGGTGACATCACCGCCCGCGATGTCCAGCGACCGGCGCAGCTGCACCTCGGCGAGCGGGCCCAGGATCGCTCCCACGATCATGGGTGAGACGGGGAACCCGAAGCGGCGCATCAGATACCCGGCGAGGCCGAAGAAGAGCAGCACACCCACGTCGAAGGCGCTGCCGTTCACCGCGTACGTGCCGAGCAGGGCGAACATCATGATGCCCGCGAAGAGGTAGGGCTTGGGGATCTTGAGGATCTTCACCCAGAGGCCGATGAGCGGCAGGTTCAGCCCGAGCAGGATGACGTTGGCGATCAGCAGGCTGGCGATGAGTCCCCAGACCAGCGCCGACTGGGTGTCCAGCAGCTGAGGGCCGGGCTGGATACCGTACTGCTGGAAGGCGACGAGGATCACGGCCGCCGTGGCGGAGGTGGGGATGCCGAGGGTCAGCAGGGGCACCAGGGTGCCAGCGGCGTTGGCGTTGTTCGCGGCCTCCGGCCCGGCCACTCCCTCGATCGCGCCGTTCCCGAACTCCTGTGGACGCTTGGAGAGCTTGCGCTCCAGGGTGTAGGAGAGGAACGTCGGTATCTCGGAGCCGCCCGCGGGGATCACCCCGAGCGGGAAGCCGATGGAGGTGCCGCGCAGCCAGGGGCGCCAGGAGCGCCGCCAGTCCTGGCGGGTCATCCACCGCTCGCCCTTGTTCATCCGCATGACGTCGAAGCCGCTCGACGTCTGGTGCGCCACCACGTACAGCACCTCGCCCATGGCGAAGAGGGCGACGATGAGCACGACCGTGTCGATGCCGTCGAGCAGGGCGACCTCGCCGAAGGTCAGCCGCTGCTGACCGCTCTGGAAGTCGAGCCCGACGAGCCCGACGACCAGGCCGAGTGACATCGAGACCAGTCCGCGCAGCGGCGAGCTGCCGACCAGGGCACTGACCGTGAGGAAGGCGACCACCATGAGCGCGAAGTAGTCCTGGGCGCCCAGCTTGACCGCCACCTCGACCATCCACGGCGCGAAGAAGGCGAGCAGCAGTGTCGCGATGGTGCCCGCGATGAACGACCCGATCGCGGCGGCGGCCAGGGCGGCCGCCCCGCGGCCCCGGCGGGCCATCTTGTTGCCGTCGATCGCGGTGATGACCGAACCGGACTCACCCGGGGTCTTCAGCAGGATCGAGGTGGTGGAGCCGCCGTACATGGCGCCGTAGTAGATGCCCGCGAACATGATGAACGCGCCCGCCGGTTCGAGCCCGTACGTCATGGGCAGGAGCAGTGCGATGGTGAGCGCGGGGCCGATGCCCGGCAGGACGCCGATCAGCGTTCCGACGATGGTGCCGATCAGGGCGAAGAGCAGGTTCTCCGGGGTGATCGCGAGCGAGAGCCCGTGCAGCAGTCCTTCCCAGCCCGACATCAGAGCACTCCTTCCAGCACACCGGCGGCCAGCGTGATGCCGAGGGCCCTGGTGAAGATGAGGTAGACCGCGAGGGAGAGCACGACCGCGATGGCGGCCGACCGCAGGTGGTTGCGGGCCTCGAAGGCCCATGCGGTGAGCCAGAACGCCACCGTGGAGACGATGACGTACCCGAGCGTGTCGACCCCGGCGATGAAGATCAGGGCGGCCGCCACGCAGACGGCGAAGGGCACCCACCGGGTGCGGCGGACATCGACGTCGCCTTCCCCGGCGTCCGCCTCACCGCGTCGGCCGCGCGCCACCTGGACGCCGAGCGCCAGGGAGAGCGCGATGAGCAGGACGCCGACCACGGTCGGCATGAACCCGGCTCCGACGCCCGAAGCGGATTTCGATGTCGACTGCCCCAGGCCGTCGGCCAGGGTGATGATCCCGATGGCGAGGAGTCCGGCGGTCACCGCCCACTCGCCGTAGGCCGGGCGCTGTTTCCCGCCGGTTGGGGCCGGGGCGGGCCCGGGTGCCGTGGGTGTGGTGCTCATGGGGTGTGCCTTTCTCGCGCCGAGGGGGGAAGGCGCGCCGGAAAGGTGGGTGCCCGGGCTGGCCCAGGGCACCCACCGCAGGATCGTGACGCGTATCAGTTCTTGGCGAGACCGAGCTCGTCAAGGACTCCCTTGACCCGGGTGTTCTCCTCCTTCAGCCAGGTCGCGAACTCGTCCCCGGCGAGGAAGTTGTCGTTCCAGGCGTTCTTCTGGAGGGTGTCCTTCCATGCCTGCGAGGCGTTCATCTTCTTGAGCGTGTCGACGTACTGCGCCGTCACCGTCTCGTCCAGGCCGTTCGGAGCCATCATCGAGCGCCAGTTCTGGAACTCCAGGTTCGCGTCGACATCGGCGGCGGTCTGGGCGAACTCGACGCCCTCGACCGGCTTGACCGAGGAGACCAGGAGGCCCTTGAGCTTGCCCTCCTTGATCTGGGCGGAGAACTCGCTCAGGCCGGAGATGCCGGCCTGGACCTTGCCGCCGAGGACCGCTGTGGTCGCCTCGCCGCCGCCGCTGTAGGGCACGTAGTTCACATCGGCGGGCTTCACGCCGAAGTGCTTGGCGAGCAGTCCGATGTAGATGTGGTCGGCGCTGCCCGCCGAGCCGCCCGCGATGGCGACCGACTTCGGGTCCTTCTTGATGGCCGCGAAGAGCGCCTCGACCGAGTCGTAGGGCGAGTTCTTCGGGGTCACGATGACCTCGTACTCACCCATGAGACGGGCGAGCGGGGTGAGGTCGTCGAGCGTGACGCGGGTGCCGTTGTTGATGACACCGCTCACCATGGCCAGGCCGGAGGCGATCCAGAGGTCCTTCTTGCCCTTCTGGGGCGCGACCTGGGCCAGGGCCACCGTGCCCGAGGCACCCGGAACGTTCTTGACCTCCGGGGCCTTCGCGAAGCCGCCGGACCTCAGTACGTCCTGGACGGCACGGGAGGCCTGGTCCCAGCCACTGCCGGGCGCGGCGGGCGCGATGATCTCGATCCGGTTGAGCGGCTGGGGCTTCCCGCCGGCCTTGGCCGAGCCGTCCGAGGAGGTGTTGCTGTTGCACGCCGTGAGGGCGAAAACGGCGGCCACGGCTGCGGCGGCCACACGGGTGATCTTCATGGAGACGTCCCTGTCTCTCCGAGGAGTGCGTTATGGGACACGGAATGTATACACAGGTGGGGGTGGCGACAAGAGTTTGCCGAGATCTACCCCATACCGAGACCTGATAAGCCGTCTGTGTATACACTCCGGCTGTGTCGACTTCTTCTTCCACGGCCGCTGGCCGTGCCTACACACAATTGCGGTCGGAAATCCTCGACGGTGATCTGCCGCCCGGCGCCCCCCTGTTAGAAGTGGAGCAGTCCGAGCGGCTGGGAGTCTCCCGCACCCCCGTCCGCGAGGCCCTGCGTCGCCTCGTCGCCGAGAGCCTGGTGGCGCCGTCGGGCAAGCGCGGTCTCGTGGTCACCCAGATCGATGACGCGGACGTGCGGAGCCTGTTCGAACTGCGGGCCTGTCTGGAGGCGCAGGCCGCCCAACTCGCCGCCGCCCGGGGCGAACCCGCGATCTTCGCGGCCTTCGCCGACGACTTCGAGGGATGGCACGGTGTCTTCCGCGCCCCCGAAGTGCCCGGCACCGAGGTGAGCGAGTACTTCGCCCTCATCCGGCGCTTCGACGAGGCCATCGCCGACGCGACGGACAACACCTTCCTCCTCGACGCGATGGAGACCCTGCGGACCCACGCCGCCCGGGTACGCCGCACGGCCCGCCACTCCCGCACCAGGCTGGAGACATCCGCCTCGGAGCACGCCCTCATCGCCCGGGCCATCGCCCGGCGCGACGCCGCACTCGCCCTCCACGCCACCCATGTGCATCTGCACAACAGCTTCGCGCACTTCCGCCAGTCCTGGCGTCCCACCGAGAAGGACGCCTCCGAGGGACACGGCGGCCCGATCACCAGAACAACGGAGACGCCCCGATGAAGAACCATCTCGTACGCGCCCACCGCAGCGAGGAGAACCTGCCGCGCGAGGACCAACTGGCCTGGCGCATGGCGGAGGTGGCGACGGACCCGGTGGAGGTCACCGAGGCTGTCACCGAGATGATCGTCAACCGTTTCATCGACAACGCGGCGGTGGCCGCCGCCTCCCTCACCCGCTCCGCCCCCTCCTCGGCACGTGACCAGGCCCTGGCGCACGCGCCCAGTGGCTCGGGCGCGGGCGCCGCGCTCTTCGGGCGGGACCCGGGCACGCGCACCAGCCCCGAGTGGGCGGCGTACGCCAACGGGGTCGCCGTCCGCGAACTCGACTACCACGACACCTTCCTCGCCGCGGACTACTCGCACCCCGGCGACAACATCCCCGCGGTCCTCGCCGTCGCGCAGCACACGGGCCGGGACGGCCAGGCGCTGATACGCGGCATCGCGACCGGCTACGAGCTCCAGATCGACCTGGTGCGCGCGATCAGTTTGCACAAGCACAAGATCGACCACATCGCGCACCTCGGCCCGTCGGCCGCCGCGGGCATCGGCACCCTGCTCGACCTGCCCGCCGAGGTGATCCACCAGGCCATCGGCCAGGCACTGCACACCACCACCACGACCCGGCAGTCCCGCAAGGGCGAGATCTCCTCCTGGAAGGCGTACGCCCCCGGGTTCGCCGGCAAGCTCGCGGTCGAGGCCGTGGACCGGGCGATGCGCGGCGAGACCAGCCCGGCCCCGATCTACGAGGGCGAGGACGGCGTCATCGCCTGGCTCCTCGACGGTCCCGAGGGCCGCTACGAGGTGCCGCTGCCCGGCCCGGGGGAGCCCAAGGAGGCGATTCTCCTCAGCTACACCAAGGAGCACTCGGCGGAGTACCAGGCCCAGGCCTGGATCGACCTGGCCAGGAAGCTGCTCGGTGAGCACCCCGAGGTGGCCGACCCCGCCAGGGTGGCGAGCATCGTCGTCCACACCTCGCACCACACGCACCATGTCATCGGCTCGGGCGCGAACGACCCGCAGAAGTACGACCCGTACGCCTCGCGCGAGACCCTCGACCACTCGCTGCCGTACATCCTCGCCGTCGCCCTCCAGGACGGACGCTGGCACCACGTCGACTCCTACGCGCCGGAGCGGGCCCAGCGCCCCGACACCGTCGACCTGTGGTCCAGGATCACCACGGTTGAGGACCCGGTGTGGACCGAGCGCTACCACGCGGGCGGCGCCGACCAGTCCTACGGCGGCCGGATCGTCGTGACCCTCACCGACGGCCGGACCGTCGAGGACGAGATCGCCGTCGCCGACGCGCACCCCGCAGGGGCCCGGCCCTTCGTCCGCGAGAACTACGTCGAGAAGTTCCGCACCCTGGCGACGCCCGTCATCGGGGAAGCGGAGGCGGAACGTTTCCTCACGCTGGTGCTGCGCCTTCCGGAGCTGAGCCCGGACGAGGTCCGGGACCTGACCTTCGTCGCCCGGGCGGGACTGCTGCCGTCCACGGGCCGTCCCGGAATCTTCTGAGAGGAGCCGACGCATGCTCTACACGACACGAACCCACACCGAGAAGCGCCGGGCCTTCCGGGAGCGGCTCGCCTCCGGTGAACTGCTGCGGCTGCCCGGAGCCTTCAACCCCCTCTCGGCGCGGCTGATCGAGCGCCGGGGCTTCGACGGCGTCTATGTGTCGGGGGCCGTGCTCAGCGCCGACCTCGGACTCCCGGACATCGGCCTGACCACGCTCACCGAGGTCGCCGACCGGACCCGGCAGATCACCCGTGTCACCGACCTCCCCACCCTCGCCGACGCCGACACCGGCTTCGGCGAGCCGATGAACGTCGCCCGCACCATCCAGGAGTTCGAGGACTCGGGACTCGCGGGCCTGCACATCGAGGACCAGGTGAACCCGAAGCGCTGCGGCCACCTCGACGGCAAGCAGGTCGTCGACGGCGCGACGGCGGCGCAGCGCATCCGCGC
>NZ_JBHVHF010000136.1:0-20832 GCF_042800315.1 Streptomyces sp. NPDC057638 | reverse complement strand
GGACCGCCCCGGTCGTGTCCCGGCCTCCTCGTCATGTCGGCGGTGTCCCGCTGACATGACGCTCCCCGCCGGTCGGTTACCCCGTGCCGTACGGCGGACGGGCGCGGCCGTACGGCACGGCGACGCCCGAGGGCTCGACGGAGCCTGGTGGCGTCGCTCCCTGATGGCGTCCTTCCTCGGTGGCGTGCCTCCCTGGCGGCGCGCCCCCCACGGCCCGGGGTTCGCGTTCCGAGCCGTTCAGTGGCGTATCCCCAGGCCCGGCAGGAGGAGTTCCCCCCGGTCCTTGCAGCTCACGTCGCGGGCCCTCAGCTCCTTGGGGGCCGTGGTGCCCCGGGCTCTCAGCTCGGCCAGGGCCAGCCGGGCCGCCTCCGCCGTCTCGGCCCGCTCGGGCTCGGGATACTCGGCCTGCCACCAGCCCCGGTCCCGGGAGTGCCAGCCGCGTGAGCGCATCAGGTGGGCCCGCTCCTCGGTGTCCTCGCCGTCCCGGTCGTCGACAGACACATGGAGGCCGTCGGCCAGCGCGTACGAGAGCTGCACCCGGCGGCCCCGGTCGGCCGAACTGGTCAGGGAGAACCCGGCCCAGTCCGCTCCGACCTGCACGGGGAGCTGCTCGACCCAGGCCGTGAGCAGCAGTCCGAGCGCGCTCTCGAAGTGGTCGAGTGAGGACGCCATCCGTCCCTGGGTGCGCTCGGCGGGGGGCTCCCCGGGGCCGGAGCGGTCGAGCTGCCAGACATAGGGCAGCAGATCGAAGTCGTGCGGTTCCTCGGCGGACCAGGCGCCGCCCCACTCGAACGTGCGCATCTCCTCGGCCTCCCGTGTCCGTGTGTCGTGGACGGAGAGCTGGACGTGGTGTCTGCCCCCGGCGAGCAGCACCAGATGATCGGCGTCGCGCCACCGTATGTCGGGGCCGTTCGCCGAGCCGCCGTAGAGCGTGGGCGCCCCCAGGCCGGTCACCACCGCCTCGTACACCGCGCGGAAGGACTCGCGCCGCTGTCTCAGCGAGGCGCCGGGGTCGTAGGCGAGCACCGGCACGGGGTCACGTCCGGCGTACGCCTCGGGAGTCGTGTGCAGGGCCAGGGCGAGCGCGGCGGCCTCGCCCGCGGTCAGGGCGGTCTGGTGGATCCCCCTCGTCTCCATGGCTCCATCGTGCCAGCCGCCACCGACAACGCCCCGCGGCCGAGGGCCTGTTCGCGGCGGGGTGGTGTGTTCACGGTCGCGTGATGGCCGAAAGCCCCCGGTGAGGGGCTCCCGGGTGCCGGACGGTGGGCCGCCGTACGGCGGCGGATGACCGTCACATGATCATGGAACGACCGTGGGCGGGCGCCGTCACCCGGCTGTGAGGAAGCCCACGAAAGAGAGGGAAACGGTCACATCGGTACGATTGACTGCGAGAGTGTTCCCATACAGGTCAAGAGTTCTTTTCGGGCTGTTTCCGATCAAAGATCTATGAACCACCCAGGGAGCACGTCCGTTGGCAGCCATCGCCCGGTGGTGCGTTACGCACCGACTCATCACGGTTCTCCTCTGGGTCATGACCTGCGCCGGGGTCTCGGTCGCCGCCCTCGCCACCGGAACCCGTTACTCCACCGACTACGAGGTGCCCGCCACCGAGTCCGGCCGGGCGGCCGTGCTGCTGACCGAGGGCTTCCCCGAACTCGACGGTGAGAGCGACAGCGTCGTCTGGCACAGCGCGCACGGGAGCGTGCGCGCCCCCGAGGTCCGCGAACGGATGGAGCGGATGCTGGACGAGGTCGCGCGGCTGCCGTCGGTGGCCTCCGTGACCAGCCCCTACGACCCCGGGGGCGCCGGACGCGTCAGCCCGGACGGCCACACCGCCTACGCCACCGTCACCTTCGAGGAGCGCGCCGAGGAGATCCCCCAGGCGCGGATCGAGAAGGTCGTCTCCACCGCGAGACAGGCCGCGACCGACACCGTCCAGGTGGAGCTCGGCGGCACCGCCGTCGGCCGCACCGTGGTCCCGCAGGGGTATCTCGCCGAGGCCGTCGGGGTCACGGTCGCCGCCGTGGTGCTCTTCCTCGCCTTCGGCTCGCTCGCCGCCAGCCTGCTGCCCATCGCCACCGCCCTGGTCTCCGTCGGCACCGCCTACGGGGGCATCGCGCTCCTCGGCCATGTGATGACGGTCGCCGACTTCGCCCCCATGCTCGGGATGCTGATCGGCCTCGGGGTGGGCATCGACTACGCGCTGTTCATCGTGACGCGGCACCGCAAGGGGCTGCGCGCGGGACTGCCGGTGGCCGACGCGGCGCGGGAGGCCGTCGCCACCACCGGCCGGGCCGTCGTCTTCGCGGGCGCCACCGTCTGCATCGCGCTCCTGGGGATGCTCGTCCTGCGGCTGGGCTTCCTGACCGGGGTGGCCGTCGCCGCCTCCGTGACGGTGCTTCTCACGGTGGCCGCCTCCGTCACCCTGTTGCCCGCGCTCCTGTCGTACATCGGTCCGCGCGCCCTCAGCGCGCGCGAACGGCGCGTCCTGAGTACGGAAGGACCCCGGCCGGAGACGCCGACCGGGTTCGCCGTGCGCTGGGCCGCGTTCGTGGAGCGACACCCCCGGCTGCTGGGGGTGGTGGCCACGGCCGTGATGGTGGTGCTCGCGCTCCCCATGCTCTCGCTCCACCTCGGCACCTCGGACCAGGGCAACAACCCGGCCTCCTCGACCACCCGCAAGGCGTATGACCTGCTGGCGTACGGAGACCGCGCGCCGGGCGCGGGAGGCGGCTTCGGGCCGGGCGTCAACGGACCGCTGACCCTGGTGGCGCGGATCGACGGCGCGGGCGACCGGCGCGCCATGGAGGCGCTCCCGGGCGCGCTCACCGGCGAACGCGGCATCGCCTCGGTCAGCCCCGTCACCTACAACGCGGCCGGGGACACCGCCCTGGTCACGGTCGTCCCGACGTCGGCTCCCCAGTCACGCGCCACCAGTGACCTGGTCGACCGCCTCAGGAGCGAGCTGCTGCCCGCCGCGACCCAGGGCGACGCGCCGAAGGTCCATGTCGGCGGGGTGACGGCGGGCTACGACGATTTCGCCGACGTCATCGTCGGCAAACTGCCGCTCTTCGTCGGTGTCGTCGTCGCGCTCGGCTGTCTGCTTCTGCTGCTGGCCTTCCGCTCCCTCGTGATCCCGCTCAAGGCCGCCGTGATGAACGTGGCCGCCGTCGCGTCGTCCTTCGGCGTCGTCGTCGCGATCTTCCAGTGGGGCTGGGGCAGCGAGCTGCTGGGCCTGGGGCGCGCGGGCCCCATCGAACCGTTTCTCCCCGTCATCATGGTGTCGGTCCTCTTCGGACTCTCCATGGACTACCAGGTCTTCCTGATGAGCCGGATGTACGAGGAGTGGCTGGCCACCGGCGACAACCGCCGCGCCGTACGGGTCGGGCTCGCCGAGACCAGCCGGGTGATCAACTCGGCCGCCGTGATCATGGTGTCGGTCTTCCTGGCCTTCGTCCTCAGCGGCGACCGGGTGATCGCGATGTTCGGCGTCGCGCTCGCCGCCGCCGTGGCGCTCGACGCCTTCGTCCTGCGTACGCTGCTGGTCCCGGCGCTGATGCACCTGCTCGGCGGCGCCAACTGGTGGCTTCCCCGATGGCTGGACCGGTGGCTGCCGAGGATCAGCGTCGAGCCGCGCGGACGGAACGCGCATGCGAAGATCTCCGAGCGGCCCGCCCGCGAGAGCGACCAGCTCGTCCCGTGACCGGCGTGTCCCGCGCACGGCGCCTTCCGTACCGGCTCGTCCCGCGACCGGCCCGGCCGCCACGGTGAGCCGCACGACACCCCGCACGACCCGGCACCCCGCACGACCCGAGACCCCGCACGACCCGACACCCCCCGAGTACCCCCGGGCACACCCGAGGAGAACAGCGAGAGCACGATGTTCGCGATACCCCTGAGCCGATCGCTCGCCGGTGAGACGGCGGAACTGAGACCACTGGAGCCCTGGAACGCGGAGGAGTTCCTCGCCCACATGGACCGGGGGCGGGAGTACATCGGCGAGTACATCGGTCTCGCGGACGCCAACACCGACCTCGACCAGGCCCGTGCCTTCCTCCAGTCCTACGCCGACAAGCAGGCCGCCGACGCGGGCCGGATCTACGGCATCTGGCTGGAGGGGACCCTGGTCGGCGGGGTGCTCTTCCGCACCTTCGACGCCGCCCAGGGCGTCTGCGAGGTCGGCTGCTGGCTCGAACCCGCCGCCGTCGGGCGGGGGCTCGTCACCCAGGCCATCACCCTGCTGATCGACTGGGCCGTCGAACGGCGCGGCATCCACCGCGTCGAGTGGGTCGTCTCCTCCGGCAACAGCGCCAGCATCAAGGTCGCCGAGCGTCTCGGCATGACCCGCGACGGCGTCATGCGCCAGGCGTACTCCTTCCGGGGCACCCGCCATGACCTGGAGGTCTGGTCGACCCTCGCCACCGAGTGGCGCCGCAGGCCCGTCGGCCACTGAACGCGTCTCCCGTGAACGCGTCTCCCTGGTGACGCGCGACGGGCGCGTCTCCTGGTGGCCGGTCGACCCCGTACGGCCGCCGCTGAGGGAAACGGCTCCCGCACCGTAAAAGAACTGGTGGGGCCGCCGGGGCGGTGCTCCACTGGCCGGATGGACCTCGACCGCACCCGCGCGCTCTTCGACCACCAGCTCCGCCGGGGCAGCGGCCCGCCGCGCCCCGGAGTCACCGTGGACCGCGATGACACGGTGGTACGCCAGTCCGGCCCCGGCTGGACCACCGTGGTCTGGTCCGATCTGGACACCACCACGGCGGACGGTGCCATCGCCGCCCAGATCGCGTACTCCACCGGTCGTGGCGAGGAGGTCGAGTGGAAGCTCTACGACCACGACCGGCCCGCCGACCTCGGTGAGCGCCTCCAGGCCGCGGGCTTCGTGCCCGGACCCGAGGAGACCCTGATGGTCGCCGAGGCGCGCGCCCTCACCCCCGGGCCCGCTCCCGTGCCCGGGGTCCGCGTCGAACGGGTCACCGACGCCATCGGCGTCGACCTGATGCTCCGGGCCAAGGAACGCGCCTTCGGTACGGTGCCGTCCGGGCTCCGCGCGACCCTGCTGGCGGGGCTCGACGACGGGGACCTGGTCCTCCTGGTCGCGCTCGCCGGAGACGAGGCCATCAGCTCCGCCCGGATCGAGTTCACCCCGGGCACCGACTTCGCGGGGCTGTGGGGCGGCGGCACCGTTCCCGAGTGGCGCGGCCGCGGCGTCTACCGCGCGCTTGTCGCGCACCGGGCCGCGCTGGCGGTGGCGCGCGGTGTGCGCTTCCTCCAGGTCGACGCCTCCGCGCCGAGCCGCCCCATCCTCGGCGCCCTCGGCTTCGTCCGACTCGGCACCACCACCCCGTACGTCCACACCCCGGTCCCGGCCCCGCGCCCCCTCTGAGTCTCCCGAGCACGGATCTGAGGAGGGGCGTACGGAGGAACCGGGCCGCGTAAGGAGGGCGCGGCCGCCAGGATGCGGAACCCTCCCGATGTGCTGAGGCCCCCTGGGAGACGAGGGTGGAACCACGGCGGAACGGCCGCCGGATCCACCCTCGACAAAGGGAGCCCCACCATGGACGTGTACTCGCTCGCGGCGGCCCACCGCGCCGAACTCCACCGCCAGGCCGACGCCCACCGCCTGGCCCGCGCCGCCCTCGCCGCCCGGAACGGCGAGGTCCATCCGAGCCAGGACGCCAACCCCCGCCCACGTAAACGCCGCGACCCCAGCTGGCGCACCAGCCCCGCCTGACTCAACCCCGCCCGGTGCGGACCCGCCCCGCCACCTGTGCCGGGGCACGGGTTCCCACCGCTTGTGGGCACGCTGTTCCGCGCGGCGGAACGGGGGGCACCAGCCCACCACCCGGGTACCGGGCCCTCGCGTCCCGCCTCCTGCCAGGCAGGCCTCCACACCCAGGCGCAGCCACGGGGTACGGACGCGGGGTGCGGCTCCCAGCGGAGTCCCGTGCGCGGGGGTGCGGGTCCCCTGCCGGGGAGGCCGGGTGCGGGGCCGGGCGACGGGAACGCCTGACCGGCAAGGGGGTCCCCGTGTGCCCACCCTTCCCCCAAGTTCGGCCGGGAGGACCCCCTTCGTTGCGGGCCCTCCCGTGCGGCATGCGGTTGCCCACCCCCGTGCCCACAACGGGTGGGACCCCATGCCCACGAGGGTGCGCGGGCCCACCGGAGGGTGGAGCCCCGTGCCCACTGGGCCGGGCGGGCCCGCAACGGGCGGGCCGCCCCGAGCCGCCGGCCAGGAAAGGGGGTTCGGCCCGGTGTCAGACCTGTGTGCGATGCTCGGCACCGTGGAGAACAGGACCGTCAGCCCCGTCTTCGTCGGCCGCGTCGGCGAGCTGTCGGAGCTCACCGACGCGCTCGGCCGCGCCGACCATCCCGACGGCCGGGGCGAGCCGCAGACACTGCTCGTCGGCGGTGAGGCCGGGGTCGGCAAGACCCGGCTGGTCGAGGAGCTGATCGCCGAGGCATGGCGCCGTGGCGCCGTCGTCGCGCCCGGCGGCTGTGTCGAGATCGGCGCCGACGGGCTGCCCTTCGCCCCCTTCTCCAGTGCCCTGCGCGCCCTGCACCGCCAGCTTCCCGGAGAGCTGGCGGCCGCCGCGGCGGGTCAGGAGGAGGAGCTCGCCCGGCTCCTGCCCGAGCTGGGGGAGCGGCCCCGCGCCGAGCAGAGCCGCCATGACGACGAGGACATGGCCCGTCTCTTCGAGCTGACCGCGCGTCTGCTGGAGCGCCTCGCCGCCGGGCGCACGGTGGTCCTGGTGCTGGAGGACATGCACTGGGCGGACGCCTCCACCCGCCATCTGCTCGCCTATCTCTTCCGTACCCTGCGCCGCGGGCGGCTGCTGGTCATCGCCACCTACCGCTCCGACGATGTGCACCGCCGCCACCCGCTGCGCCCCTTCCTGGCCGAGCTGGACCGGATGCGGACCGTCCAGCGCATCGAGCTGGCCCGCTTCACCCATGCCGAGGTCCGGCGCCAGCTCGCCGGGATCCTGGGCCATGAACCCGAATCCGCCCTGGTGGACCATGTCTTCACCCGCTCCGACGGCAACGCGTTCTTCGTGGAGGAGCTGAACCGCTCCATCGCCGACGGCAGCGACAGCCGCTGCGGTCTCTCCGACTCCCTGCGCGATCTCCTGCTGGTGCGGATCGAGAAGCTGCCCGAGGACGCCCAGCGGGTCGCCCGGATCGTCGCCGAGGGCGGCTCCACGGTGGAGTACGGACTGCTGCTGGCGGTGGTCCAGCTGCCCGAGGACGACCTCATCGAGGCACTGCGGGCCGCCGTCGGGGAGAACATCCTGCTGGCCACCACCGACGGCGACGGGTACCGCTTCCGGCACTCGCTGACCCGCGAGGCCGTCGGCGACGATCTGCTCCCGGGCGAGCGTTCCCGGCTCAACCGGCGGTTCGCCGAGGCGCTGGAGGCCGATCCCGCCCTGGTCCGGGAGGACGAGCGGCCCACCCGGCTCGCCAGCTACTGGTACCACGCCAACGCCCCGGCCAAGGCGCTGCCCGCCGTGCTGCGGGCCTCCGTCGCCGCCCGGCTCCGGCATGCCTACGCCGAGCAGCTGCGGCTGCTGGAACGGGCGATGGAGCTGTGGGAGAGCGTGCCGGACGAGGTCCGCGCCGAACTGCGCCCGCTGGACTACGCCGAGGCGTATCCGGCCTGCGGCTGCGACCCGGAGACCACCCCGCTGCGCTTCCTCGACCTGATGGCCGAGGCCACCGTCGCCGGGCGGCTCAGCGGCCAGCGGGAGCGGGCCCTGAAGATCGCCAAGCGGGGCCAGCGGCTCGCGGTCGGCGAGGGCGACCCGCTGCGCGCCGCCTGGTTCTGTGTGGAGCGCTCACGGCTGGTCTCCGGGCTCGGCCGGGGTGACGGCTGGGCCGAACTGACGGAGGCCCAGGAGCTGGTGCGCGGACTGCCGCCGTCCGCCGTCCACGCGGAGGTGCTCGCCGAGGCCGCGAGCTGGACCCGGCTCCATCAGCCGGGCCCCGAGAGCCTGGAGACGGCCCAGCGCGCGGTGGAGTACGCCCGGATGGTGAACGAGGAGGAGATCGGGCTGCGCGCCCGGCTCGTCCTCGGCGGACTGCTCTTCGACTCCGGTGACACCGACGCCGGACTCGCCGAGATGCAGAGCGTGCGCCGGCGGGTCACCGCCCTTGGCCTGCCCTCGCTCATCGGCAGCTGCCATGTGAACGTCCCCGCCGCCCTGGAGAGCGCGGGCCGCTCCCGTGAGGCCGCCGACCTCCTCATCGAGGGGCTCGCGCTCGCGCGCCACTACGGTCTGCGGGACTCCGAGACCTGGATGCTGGGCAATCTCGCCGAATCCTCCTACAGCCTCGGGGACTGGGACGGGGCCGTGCGCGCCGCCGAGCGCGCCCTCGCCCTCGGCACCGTGCCCAAGCCCCTGGGATACGCGGCGATCCAGCTCGCGATCGTTCTGCTGGCGCGCGGCGACATCGCCGGGGCGGTCGAGCGGCTGGCGGTCGCCCGGGCCCACTTCGGGCATGACCCGATGCCGCAGAACGACCTGCCGATAGCCATGATCGCGATAGGGGTCGCGATGGCGCGCGGGCGTCCGCTGGAGGGCCGGGCGGAGTTCGCCCGCGTGGTGGGCGACGGCTTCGCGTTCTGGAACCAGCGGTACGCCTGGCCGCTGGTGCGGCTCGCCGCCACCCTGGAGGCCGACACCCGGGGGCTGCCCGCCGCCCAGCCCGGCCGGGCCGCCGCGCTCGACCTGATCCGTGCCTCCATGCGCTCGCTGGTCACCCGCGCCCCGGTCTGGCGTGCCTACGCGACCTGGGTCGACACCGAACTGCGCCGCGCCGACGGTGAGGACACGCCCGAGCAGTGGGCGGAGACGGCCCTGGCCTTCGAAGCGGTCGGCTTCCCCCTGGAGCGGGCTCAGGTCCACCGCCAGTGGGCCGAGGCCCTGCTGCCCACCGGCCGGGAGCGCGCCGCCGTACTGCTGCGGGAGGCGGCCGAGAGCGCGCGGCTGCTGGGCGCCCGGCCCCTGGCCGAGGATGTGGCGCTGCTGGCCCAGCGCGCCCGGCTCTCCCTCGACGAGGCACCGGATCCGGTGGCGTCCCCCGCCGCCGCGGTGACGCCGGAGCAGCCCGGGCGGGGCCTGGGACTGACGCCACGGGAGGAGGACGTACTGCGCCTGGTCACCGAGGGCCGCAGCAACCGCCAGATAGCCGAGGCGCTCTACATCTCACCCAAGACGGCGAGCGTGCACGTCTCCAACATCCTGGCCAAGCTGGGCGTCTCCGGACGCGGCGAGGCCGCCGCACTCGCCCACCGGCTCCGGCTCTTCCCGCCACCGACACCGACACCGCCACCGACACCGGCTGTGCCTCCGGGCTAGGCCGTGTCCGCGAAGTCCCGCCTGGCCCGCAACGCCCGGCACGCTCCCCCTGGGCCCTGCGGCCCGGGAGGTGCCCCCATCCCTGGGCCCTGCGGCCCGGGTGGGGGTGCCCCCGGGCGGGAGCCTGGGGGAGTGCAGTGCCCCACCCCTGCCCCCGGCGGCCTGGGGGAGTACCCCAGCGTTGTCGGGCTTTCCCGCGTACGTCCAGTACGAGGGAAACCGCCCCCTGGCCTCGCCGGGGGCACCCCCACCGCCTTGCGACCTCCCCCTGGGCCTTCGGCCCGGTGGGGGCACCTCCCGGGCGGAGCCTGGGGGAGTACCCCCAGCACCGGACGCCGCAGCCCCTCCCTCCGGGCGGACGGCGCTCCTGTGCGGACACACCTAGGCCGGGCCGCCCGGGCGGGCTTCCCCGGTCCCGGGCGCGTTCCCGGGACCGGCCGTGGCGTCGGCCCCGGGACCGCGCGCGGCATCGCCCTCGCCGCCGCCCTCGGGACTGGCCTCGCCACCGGCCTCGGGGAGGTCGTCACGGCGGATGACGACCTTGCCCGAGGCCAGGTCGATCGGGCCCCGGTGCGGATCGGCGTCCCCGACGTCCGTACGGGTCAGCGCTATGCGGTGGCGCTCGTCCTGTGTGTGCTTGCTCCCCGGCGCGAAGAGCTCCTGGATCGCGTTGAACACGCGCGGTACACCCCCTACCTCACCTCCAGCTGGAGGATCTTGTCGTCCCCGGGGCCGGGGCTCCCCCTGCCGTCCGTCTCGCTGGTCACGAGCCAGAGCCGGGAGCCGTCCACCGCGAGGACCGTCCGCAGCCGACCGTGCTTCTCCTGGAGGAACGCCTGGGGCTCCGCGGAAGGTTCCGCGCCCGCGAGGGGGATGCGCCACAGCCGCTCCCCGCGCAGCCCGGCCATCCAGATCGAGCCGCTCGCATAGGCGATACCGCTGGGCGACGCCTCCGAGGTGCGCCACTGCTCGACCGGGTCGATCAGACCGGGCTGACCGCTTCTGCCCTCGGCCTTCGGCCAGCCGTAGTTCCCGCCCGGGGTGATGAGGTTCAGCTCGTCCCAGGTGTTCTGGCCGAACTCCGCGGCCCAGAGCCGTTTGCCGGAGTCCCAGGCCAGCCCCTGCACATTGCGGTGGCCCATCGAGTACACCAGCGAGCCGGGGACCGGGTTCCCGGACGCGGGACGGCCGTCCGGTGTCATCCGCAGGATCTTGCCGCCGAGGGAGTCACGGTCCTGGGAGAGCTCCCGCTGCCCGGCCTCGCCGGTGCCCGCGTAGAGCATGCCGTCGGGGCCGAAGGCGATCCGTCCGCCGTTGTGGGTCGAGCCCTTGGGGATGTCCCTGACCACGGTGTCCGGGGCTCCGAGCTGTTTCCCGGCGGGCTTGCGCTCGTCGAAGCGCATCATCACGATCCGGTTGTCGGACTCGGTGGTGAGATAGGCGAAGAGCTGGCGGTCGGTGGCGAATCCGGGGGAGAGCGCCAGCCCGAGCAGCCCGCCCTCGCCGCCATGCGCGACGCCCGGTACGGAACCCACCTCGGTCCTCGTCCCGCCGGGCCCGCCGACCCGGGTGATCGTGCCGTCGTCGCGGGAGGACACCAGGAGATCACCGTTGGGGAGCGCGACAGCACCCCAGGGCGAGCGGAGCCCCTCGGTGAGGGTGGAGACCACGGTCACCGATCCCTTGTCCGGAGGCGTCACGGGCGTCGCGGTCGGTGGGGGGTCTGCCGCACCGCCCGACGCCGAGGCGCCGGGGCTGGCGTCGCCGGAGGAGGGAGTCGGTTTCAGCGCCCACTCGTCGCCGGAGCCCCCGCCGTCGGACGAGCACCCGGTGGCGAACAGGGCCAGGACGGCGGCCAGGACGGCCGTCACACCAGGGCGTTGCACAGTTCCGATCCTCTCGACGGCCGCCCGGTCTGTCGTGTCGCTCCGCACGGCCGGGCGGTTGGTGCGGCCGTGCTTCATCGTTTCTTCCTCCACCCCGGGGCCCGGCACACGGCCGTATCCCGCCCGCCCCGTGGCCCCCTCACCCCTCAGCACCACGCCCACCACATCCGAACCACCCGGCGGACTTCCCGTATCCGTACGCCCGTTCCCGTACGTACGGTCCCTACCCTCTCAGAGGCGGTACGGGCCCCAGCGGTTCAGCCGGACTCCCCGCGCGCCGTCTCCCGGGCCGGACCCGGGCGGGACCGTCCCCCGTCTCAGTCCCATGACCCCCGGGCCGCCGGGAGCCGGGCGATCTCGTCGCGGTCGCCGGGGGTGAGGACCAGTCCCGCGGCGGCGGCGTTCTCGGTGGCCCACTCGACGCGCTTGGCGCCGGGGACGGCCACGACATGGGGCCCTTGGCCCAGTACCCAGGCGAGGGCGATCTGGGCGGGGGTGACCTCCGGGCCGTGGCGGGCGGCGATCCGGCGCAACCCGGCGACGAGCGGCTGGTTGGCCGCCATCATCTCGGCCGTGAACCGGGGGTGGTAGGCGCGGGGGTCGTCCGGTTCGAAGCCCTGGCCGGGGGTGAGGGTCCCGGTGAGGAAACCGTTCCCCAGGGGCATCGCCGCCAGGAACCCCACGCCCCGCGCCGCGCACCACGGCAGCAGCCGCTCCAGCGCCTCGGGCGACCAGACCGACAGTTCCGCCTGGACGGCGCTCACGGGGAAGACCTGCTGGATCCGGTCGAGCTGGCGGATCGTTCCCTCGTACAGATGAGCGCCGGAGCGCCAGGCTCCGCGCATCCCCGCCCCCAGCCGCGCCGACCCCCCCGTCCCCGCCCTCGCGGAACCTCCCGTCCCCGCCCTCGCGGAACCTCCCGCCCCCGCCGAACCGCGTCCCCCCGCCGCGCCCCGCGCCCCGCCCGCACCCCGTCCCCCCGCCACGCCCACGTCCATCGCCGTCATCCCCAGCGCCCGGACCTTCCCCGCCCCCACCAGCTCCGCCATCGCGCCCCAGGTCTCCTCCACCGGCACCTCGGGATCGGCCCGGTGCAGCTGGTAGAGGTCGATCACCTCCGTCTGGAGCCGCCGCAGCGAGGCGTCACAGGCCCGCCGCACATAGGAGGGCCGCCCGTTGGCGACCACGTGCCCGTCGCCGACGAGCAGCCCGACCTTGGTCGAGACGAAGGCGTCCTGGCGCCGCTCCCGCAGTGCGCGGCCCACCAGCAGCTCATTGATGAAGGGGCCGTACATGTCCGCGGTGTCCACGAGGGAGGCGCCCGCGTCCAGGGCGGCGTGCACGGTGCGCAGCGACTGTTCCCCACGCCGTTGCGAGGCCGTGTACGCCCAGCTCATCGGCATACAGCCCAGTCCGACCGCCCCCACCCGCAGCGCCGACGCACCAATAGTCCTGCGCTCCAACTGCCCGAACCCCTCCTTCAGCCGGCCCCCAAACTAACCAATGGACGCCCTCCGGCTCGCCGGGCCCTCGTGCCCTGTGGGTCCCCCGCGCACCTCCGTTAGCCTCGGGGCCATGACCTCGGACATATGGCTCCCCATCCCGGCGGACGAGATCGACGGACTGCCGTCGGAGGCCGCCACGGGTCCGCGCTACCGCTTCTGGGACGGCGGCCCCGACTTCCCGGCCGATCCCGCCGACTGCGTGCTGTACGTGGTCCCCTATATGAAGCCCGCCGCCGTCGCGTGCCGTCCGCTGCCCGAGATGCGCTCCGTACGGGTCGTGCAAACACTCTCCGCAGGCATCGACCATGTCCAGCCGGGCCTCGGAACCCTGCACTCCGGCGTACGCCTCTGCAATGCCCGGGGGGTCCACGAGGCCTCCACGGCCGAGCTGACGATCGCGCTCGTGCTCGCCTCGCTCCGGGACATCCCCGGGTTCGTCCGGGGACAGGAGCGCGAGGAGTGGCGCGCGGGTTTCTATCCCGCGCTGGCCGACAAGTCGGTACTCATCGTGGGGTACGGATCGATCGGCGCGGCCATCGAGGACCGGCTCGCACCCTTTGAGTGCGCGCGGGTGACGCGCGTCGCGCGCTCCGCCCGCACGACGGCGCGCGGCCCGGTCCACGCACTCCCCGAACTGCCCGCCCTGCTTCCGGACGCCGATGTGGTGGTCGTGTCCACCCCGTTGACGGAGGACACGAGGGGCCTGGTGGACGAGGGGTTCCTGGCCCGGATGAAGGACGGCGCACTGCTCGTGAACGTCGCCCGGGGTCCGGTCGTCGACACGGCGGCGCTGCTGCGGGAGACGCAGAGCCGACGGCTCACCGCCGCCCTCGATGTGACCGACCCCGAGCCGCTGCCGCCCGGTCATCCGCTCTGGCACGCCCCCGGTGTGCTGATCAGTCCGCATGTCGGCGGCTCCACGTCGGCGTTCATGCCGCGCGCCAAACGGCTGATCGCCGACCAGATCACGCGCTTCGTGGCCGGGCGGACGCCGCGCAACGTCGTTCACACCACCCCGTAGCGCTCCGGCCCACGCGCCCCGGTCGCCCCACCGTCCTCCGGGGCGCGCGTCCCGTACGCGCGCCCCGCTCCGGCCGTATACCACCCCGCACCGGGCCCGCACTCCGTCACAAGCGGGAACGCTGCGAAGTCGGTCGATCGCTCCGTGTGCAGACACCGCGAAGGGTGGTCACGGAGAGTAGAGGGGCTATGTCCCTGAGTGACGAACCTGGTGTATCGTCCGGACCTGGGGGCTGCACCGGGCATGGCGCGGTGCGCACATGAGCGACCTGACTGCCGATCAGACCTCGAGGGGGGCGACGGGCGATGCACGGCCAATGGACCAAAGATCCGACACGGCGGGGACGCCGACGACGACTCTCCCGCGCTCCGAGGAGTGCCGCGAGCGAGGGAGTGGCCCGGTGAGCGCCCCGGGGGCGCTGCTGGCCCGACAGTCGGTCCCCTCCGGTGCGGGACTGATCTGCCAGCTCCTCCTCGGCCTCGTCTGCGCCGGATACGCCGTGGGGGCCGCCCTGGGCTGGGGCTCCCGCGAGCTGGCGCTGATCATGGGCGACTTCGGCCTCGCCGCCGGTGCCCTGGTCGCCGCCGTCTCCTGTTTCCTCTACTCGCGTAGGGCGCCCCGCCGACTGCGGCCCGCCTGGCTCCTCTTCGCCCTCTCCTCGCTGATGGCCTCCGCCGGGAACGCCGTATGGGGCTGGTACGAGGTGGTGCTCGACCGCGAGGTGCCCGGTCTCTCCCTCGCGGACATCTTCTTCCTCTGCTTCGCGCCGCCCGCCATCGTCGGGCTGCTGGTGCTCGCCAAGCGCCCGGTCAGCCGGGCCGGATGGGTCTGCCTCGGGCTGGACGGCTGGCTGATCGGCGGCTCGCTGCTGACCCTGTCGTGGAGTCTGGCGCTGGCCCACACCACCCGGGTCCAGGGCGAGTCGGTGGCCCCGGCCGCGCTGGCGCTGGCCTACCCGCTGCTGGACATCGTGCTGGTGAGCATGGTGCTCGCGCTGCACTTCCGGCGCTCGGCCGCCAACCGCTCGGCGATCAACACCGCCATCGCCGCCCTCGCGCTGACCGTGCTGTGCGACGCGCTGTTCACCTCGCCGCTGCTGCGGGAGAGCTACCGCTCGGGACAGCTGCTCGACGCGGGCTGGTTCGCGGGCTCGCTGCTGCTGGCCTACGCGCCGTGGGGCGCCCGCCGCTCCCCGGAGACCAGCCGTCCGCAGCGCCCCTCCCGTCCCGTCCGTCCCGCGGCCGGTTCCCTGGCCGCCCTCACCCCGTACCTCGCCGCCGCCGTCTGCACCCTGGGGATCCTCTACAACGTGGTGGAGGGGCGCACGGTCGACCGCGTCGTCGTCCTCACCGGCTGTACGGTGGTGCTCGCCCTGGTGGTACGGCAGGGCATCATGCTCGTCGACAACATCGCCCTCACCCATGAACTGGCCCAGAAGGAGAACCACTTCCGCTCCCTGGTCCAGGGCTCCAGCGATGTGATCATGATCGCCGCGCCCAGCGGGGTGCTGCGCTATGTCAGCCCCGCCGCCAGCGGGGTCTACGGGCGGGACGCGGACGAGCTGGTCGGCTCCGAGCTCTCCTCCCTGATCCACCCGGACGATCTGGGCCGGGTCGTGCACGAGGTGCGCAGATTCCTGGCCGCGTCGCCGTCGGAGGAGCCCACCACCCGGATCGAGTGCCGCTTCAAGTCCGGCCGGGGCGACTGGCTCAACGTCGAGTCCACCGTCAACCGCCACCAGGGCGGACTGATCTTCAACAGCCGGGACGTCACCGAACGGGTCCGGCTCCAGGCCCAGCTCCAGCACAGTGCCGAGCACGACCCGCTCACGGATCTGCCCAACCGGGCCCTGTTCACCGCGCGGGTGCGCCAGGCGCTCACCGGGCGGCGGGCCGGGGACCCGGGCACGGCGGTGCTCTTCATCGACCTGGACGGCTTCAAGGGCGTCAATGACCGGCTCGGCCACCAGGCGGGCGACCAGCTGCTGATCCAGGCGGCCCACCGGCTGGCGGACTCGGTACGGATCGGGGACACCGCCGCGCGGCTCGGCGGTGACGAGTTCGCCGCCCTCATCCTGGGCGACGGCACCCGGGACCCGGTGGACCGGGAGAGCCAGGTCACCGAGATCGCCGAGCGGCTGCGGCTGACCCTCTCCCAGCCCTACCGGATCGACGGCCAGGACGTCCGGGTCGCCGCCTCCATCGGGGTGGCCTTCGCCGAGCCCGGGATCACCCCCACCGATCTGATGCGCAACGCCGATCTGGCCATGTACCGGGCCAAGGCGGGCGGCAAGGACCGGGTGGAGCTGTACGTTCCGCAGATGCAGGCCGAGGTGGTGCGCCGCGGCGAGCTGGCCGCCCGGCTGCGCAGCGCGCTGCACGAGGGGGAGTTCGTCCTGCTGCACCAGCCGGTCGTCTCCCTGACCACGGGCCGGATCGAGGCGGTCAGCGCCCAGGCCCGCTGGCGCTCGGCGCAGGGGATCCTCTTCACCCCGGCCGAGTATCTGCGGGTCGGCGATGACCGCGACCACCCCGACCGGGCCGCGGAGCTCGGCCGCTGGCTGCTGGAGGAGGCGGTCGCCCAGGCCGCCGAGCGCGGCAGGCTCGGCCACTGCGTCCCGGTCTCGGTGCGGCTGTCCGCCCGCCGCCTGCTGGACCGGTCGCTGCCGCTCGGCGCGGTGGAGGCGCTGCTGACCCGGCACAAGCTGCCCTCCGGGGCGCTGGTGATCGAGCTGGCCGAGTGCGACGCCCGGATCCCCTTCGACGAGCTGGAGCAGAAGCTGGTGGCGCTGCGCAGGCTCGGGGCGCGGATCACCCTCGGGTTCGGCGGGGGCCACGCCACCATCAAGGCGCTGCGGCGGCTCCCGGTGGACATGCTCAAGCTGGACCGGGGCCTGGTGGAGGGAGTGGTCGAGTCCGCCCGGCTGCACAAGATCACCAGCGGGCTGCTGAGGATCGCGGGCGACCTCGGTCTGGAGACGGTGGCCGACGGCCTGGACACCCCGGAGCAGGTGATCGCCCTGCGGGCGATGGGCTGCGCCCAGGGCCAGGGTGGCGCCTTCTCCGGCGCCCTGGACGAGTACCGGCTGCGCCGGGCCCTGGTCCGGGACGATCTCCCGGTGCCCGGAGGGGGCGCCCTGCCGGTGCTCACCGGAGGTCCGCTGGGCGTCCACGTCGGTTCAAATAGTGAGACGCGTGTCCCACCCGCTTGACAGTCACCGTGCGTCAGGGGGAGGGTCAATGCCATGCGCACCCGAATTCTCGTACTTGGAAAGCGCGTCGGCTGAGCGGGGACGGACCCACGTCCTCCCCGCAGACCCTCCCCGACGCGCTCCCCTCGCTTGCCTCCCGGCACGAGGGGTTTTTTGTTGCACCGGCACCCGTGCCCCCGCGTAAGAAACCTCGCAAAACCCTCAGCTTCGCCACCGTCGCACCACCCTCAGCTTCGAGAAGAGAATGCCGATGACCGAGCAGGCCACCGGGGCCCACCATCCGCAGCCGCGGGCCCGTAACGGCGGACACCAGACCTCCCCCGTCGAGCACGTCACGGGCGCGCAGTCCCTCATCCGCTCTCTTGAGGAAGTGGGCGCCGACACCGTGTTCGGCATCCCCGGCGGTGCCATCCTCCCGGCGTACGACCCGATGATGGACTCCACCCGGGTCCGGCACGTCCTGGTCCGCCATGAGCAGGGCGCCGGTCACGCGGCGACGGGATACGCGCAGGCCACCGGCAAGGTCGGCGTCTGTATGGCCACCTCGGGACCCGGCGCCACCAATCTGGTCACCCCGATCGCCGACGCGCACATGGACTCGGTGCCGATCGTCGCGATCACCGGCCAGGTCGCCTCCAAGGCGATCGGTACGGACGCCTTCCAGGAGGCGGACATCGTCGGCATCACGATGCCGATCACCAAGCACAACTTCCTGGTCACCAAGGCCGAGGACATCCCGCGGACCATCGCGCAGGCGTTCCACATCGCCGCCACCGGCCGCCCCGGTCCCGTCCTGGTCGACATCGCCAAGGACGCCCTCCAGGCGCGGACCACCTTCAGCTGGCCGCCCTCGCACGAGCTGCCCGGCTACCGCCCGGTCACCAAGCCGCACGCCAAGCAGATCCGCGAGGCCGCCAAGCTGATCGTCCAGGCCAAGCGCCCGGTCCTCTATGTCGGCGGTGGCGTCGGCAAGGCGCGGGCCACCGCCGAGCTGAAGGTGCTGGCCGAGCTGACCGGCGCCCCGGTCACCACCACCCTGATGGCGCTGGGCTCCTTCCCCGACAGCCATCCGCTCCATGTCGGGATGCCCGGGATGCACGGTTCGGTCACCGCCGTCACCGCGCTCCAGAAGGCCGATCTGATCGTCGCCCTCGGTGCCCGCTTCGATGACCGCGTCACCGGCAAGCTGGACAGCTTCGCCCCGTACGCCAAGATCGTCCACGCCGATATCGACCCGGCCGAGATCGGCAAGAACCGCGCCGCCGACGTCCCGATCGTCGGGGACGCCCGCGAGGTCCTCGCCGACCTGGTCCAGGCGGTCCAGGCCGAGCACAACGACGGGCACGTCGGTGACTACGGACAGTGGTGGAAGGACCTGAGCCGCTGGCGGGACACCTACCCGCTCGGCTACGACCAGCCCGAGAACGGCACCCTCTCGCCCCAGCAGGTCATCCAGCGGATCGGCCAGCTCGCCCCCGAGAACACCATCTACGCGGCCGGGGTCGGCCAGCACCAGATGTGGGCCGCCCACTTCATCGAGTACGAGAAGCCCGCGAGCTGGCTCAACAGCGGTGGCGCCGGGACGATGGGGTACGCGGTGCCCGCCGCCATGGGGGCCAAGGCGGGCGCGCCCGACCGTACCGTCTGGGCCATCGACGGTGACGGCTGCTTCCAGATGACCAACCAGGAACTGACCACCTGCGCCCTGAACAACATCCCGATCAAGGTCGCGATCATCAACAACGGCGCGCTGGGGATGGTCCGCCAGTGGCAGACCCTCTTCTACAACCAGCGTTACTCCAACACCGTGCTCCACTCCGGCCCCGACGCGACGGGCAAGGAGCCGAGCGCCGGGACCCGGGTCCCGGACTTCGTCAAGCTCTCCGAGGCCATGGGGTGCCACGCGCTGCGCTGTGAGTCCCCCGAGGAGCTGGACAAGGTCATCGAGGAGGCCAACGCCATCAACGACCGGCCGGTCGTGATCGACTTCATCGTCCACGAGGACGCGATGGTCTGGCCGATGGTGGCGGCGGGCACCTCCAACGACGAGGTCATGGCCGCGCGCGGGGTCCGCCCCGACTTCGGCGACAACGAAGACGACTGACCGAACCGCAGAGACGAGAGACCCACCCCATGTCCAAGCACACGCTCTCCGTTCTGGTCGAGAACACGCCCGGCATCCTGGCCCGGATCGCCGCCCTGTTCTCCCGCCGTGGCTTCAACATCGACTCCCTCGCGGTCGGCGTCACCGAGCACCCCGACATCTCCCGCATCACCATCGTGGTCAGTGTCGAGTCCCTGCCGCTTGAGCAGGTCACCAAACAGCTCAACAAGCTGGTCAACGTGCTCAAGATCGTCGAGCTGGAGCCGGGCTCCGCGGTTCAGCGCGAACTCGTCCTCGTGAAGGTCCGGGCCGACAACGAGACCCGCTCCCAGATCGTGGAGATCGTCCAGCTCTTCCGCGCCAAGACCGTGGACGTCTCGCCGGAGGCCGTCACCATCGAGGCCACCGGCTCCAGCGACAAGCTGGAGGCCATGCTGAGGATGCTGGAGCCCTTCGGCATCAAGGAACTGGTCCAGTCCGGCACGATCGCCATAGGGCGAGGCGCCCGTTCCATCACCGACCGCTCCCTGCGGGCCCTCGACCGCAGCGCCTGAGCACCCCCGCGCCCGGCCCGGCGCGCCGCCACCCCCGGCGCCCGGGCACCCCGCCCTTCCCGAGCCCCGCCCTCCGCGCCGCCCCGCCCGGATGGCGAGACCCGACACCGACCGCGTCCAGCCCCGCACTACGGTGGGACGCACACCAGTACACCAAGGAGATATCCCAGTGGCCGAGCTGTTCTACGACGCCGACGCCGACCTGTCCATCATCCAGAACCGCAAGGTCGCGGTCATCGGCTACGGCAGCCAGGGGCACGCCCACGCGCTGTCGCTGCGTGACTCGGGCGTCGACGTCCGCGTCGGTCTGCACGAGGGCTCCAAGTCCAAGGCGAAGGCCGAGGAGCAGGGCCTGCGCGTCGTCACCCCCGCCGAGGCCGCCGCCGAGGCCGACGTCATCATGATCCTGGTGCCGGACCCGATCCAGGGCCAGGTCTACGAGGAGTCCATCGCCCCGCACCTGAAGGACGGCGACGCCCTCTTCTTCGGCCACGGCTTCAACATCCGCTTCGGCTTCATCAAGCCCCCGGCCGGTGTCGACGTCGCCATGGTCGCGCCCAAGGGCCCCGGTCACCTGGTGCGCCGTCAGTACGAGGAGGGCCGTGGCGTTCCGTGTATCGCCGCGGTCGAGCAGGACGCCACCGGCAAGGGCTTCGAGCTGGCCCTCTCGTACGCCAAGGGCATCGGCGGCACCCGCGCGGGCGTCATCAAGACGACCTTCACCGAGGAGACCGAGACCGACCTCTTCGGTGAGCAGGCCGTGCTGTGCGGCGGTGCCTCCGCGCTGGTCAAGGCGGGCTTCGAGACCCTGGTCGAGGCCGGCTACCAGCCGGAGATCGCCTACTTCGAGTGCCTGCACGAGCTGAAGCTCATCGTCGACCTGATGTACGAGGGCGGCCTGGAGAAGATGCGCTGGTCGGTCTCCGAGACCGCCGAGTGGGGCGACTACGTCACCGGCCCCCGCATCATCACCGACCAGACCAAGGCGGAGATGAAGAAGGTCCTCGCCGAGATCCAGGACGGCACCTTCGCCCGCAACTGGATGGACGAGTACCACGGCGGTCTGAAGAAGTACGCCGAGTACAAGAAGGCCGACAGCGACCACCTGCTGGAGACCACCGGCAAGGAGCTGCGCAAGCTCATGAGCTGGGTCGACAACGCGGACGCGTGAGCCACCGCCCGGGGC